>NZ_JCBATA010000131.1:0-3388 GCF_059816245.1 Frankia sp. RB5 | reverse complement strand
ACGCTGTCCGCCGACCAGCAGCGCGAGCTGCGCAAGCTCGGATCGCTGCACGGCATCGCGTTCGACCGCGAGTTCCTCACCTTCGAGATCGCCGATCACCGCAAGGTCATCGGCGCGACGGTCCAGGTGACCCGGACTGGGACAAACTCAGATGTCAAGGCCTTGGCCCGCCACAACCTACCGACCCTGCGTACCCATCTCAGGTTGGCCCAGCAAGCCCTGACGGAACTTCCACCGACGCACTGACTGGGGCAGCGCTCAGCCGCTGCCACAGTGATGCGCCCTCAGGCGGTGGCGGACGCGAATGCGCCCGCCACCGACCAAAGGCCATGGTCATGCCGAATCCCGGGGAGCCGATCGGCGGGCTCGGCGGCGACGCGGCCGGAGGCTTCGGAGCGCTCTTCGAGCAGGCGCAGAAGATGCAGGCCGCGGTGATCGACGCGCAACGGGAGCTCGCCGAGGCGCGGGTCGAGGGCAGCGCGGGCGGTGGCCTGGTGACCGCGACCGTGAACGGCGGCGGCGAACTGGTCGACCTGAAGCCCACAGAGGGGTCGACCCGGACGACACCGCGACCCTCGCCGACCTGGTGCTGGCCGCGGTGCGTGACGCCACGACGAACACGCACACACTCGCCGAGCAGAAGATGGCGGCGGCCACCGGCGGGCTGGGCGGCATGCTGGGAGGGCTCGGCGGGCCGGGTGAGGTCTGCCAGGGGGCTTCATCAGGTTGAGCGCCATCCTCGCCTGCGGGGCTCGGCACCGGCAACTCGACCGCCAGCCATCCAGGACCAGACCGACTATCAGCTCGTTGCCTCGCTATTATGTCGCGGATTGCTTGGGGGCGGCGCAGCGTATCCCACCTGCGTCAAGGACGCTCCGTCCGCCCACCCACGTTTGCAGGCGGGCCGGTGGGTGGTCTGGTGGGCGGTCCTGTGGGATCGCGGATAGACGTGTAGAGATCGGCGACAGATGGCCACTCACCGTGATGGTTGGCCAGTAGATGGCCAACAGCCCGTGGTGGTTGGCCAGTGGGCGAGCACGCCAGGCCGATGCCGGTCGGAGGCGTTTCTGCCGCGCCGTCACCCGAGGCAGGTCTGGCGCGGGGGATCGCCGATTTCTAGTGAGGACCGCGGGGGGATCGAGTTCGATCTGGTGATAGGTCGGTACGGAACGTGCGATGCTGAGCATCGCTGGTGGCGAGCCGCCGGGATAGTTGGCGAGTCCAGACGTGGAGGCGGTCCCGGTCGTCAGGTGGCCCTGATGCCGCTGTGTGTCTCGCCGCCGCCGGGACTGCCTCCCGCGCAGCCGTGCCGCCCCCGCGCCAGGTTGGCGAGCCGTCGTCCTGTCGAGTAGTTGACAAGTGGATACGAGCAGGTCAGCTCCTCGCCGGCGCAGGAATACGCAGGCCGCGGCCCTGGTTGGGGCGGTCGTGACCTTCGATGACGAGTTGCGCACCCTTCTGGATGGCAAGGTGTTCGTGACCGTGGCGACGCTGAACGCGGACGGCAGTCCGCAGTCCTCGATCGTCTGGGTACAGCGCGACGGCGACCATGTGCTGTTCTCGACCACCGACGGACGTCTCAAGGCCCGCAACCTGGCCGGCGATCCCCGAGTGAGCCTGACTGTGCCCGACCCCGCCAACCCGTACCGCTACTTCGAGATCCGAGGCACCGCCGAACTGAGCGAGGACGAAGACCGGACATTCCAGCAGGCCGTCAGCCACAAGTACCTGTCGCAGGACCCGCCGGCGGATCCGGAGGGTACGGTGCGACTGGTCGTACGGGTCGTGCCGCGGAAGGTCATCAGCTTCGGGGTCTGATCCCACCGCCGCTGCCGTCACCACGTCGCCCGCGGCGGCGGATCCAGAAAGTCGCCAAGTGGGTGCCTCGCCGTAGACCCCCGACTCGCCAACTTCCCGCGATCCCTACAACAGGCTTGGTGAAGTCGGCCCGGGGCGCGGTGTCGGTCTTTCGGCCGATCCGTTTCCCTGGGCCGCTTCCCGAACCCGGCGGGCGCCTTTCAGCGCACCGGGCTCTCCGCAGGTCCCGGAGGGCTACTCGTTCTTCTCATCCCGCGGTCGGCCAGGGGGTGGGAATGACTGCGCCCCGATAGCGATAGCGGGTGGTACCCACTTTCTCGGGGTTGAACAGCATCCTGTCTTCGCTGGCCGGCCATGATCCGACGCGACAGTGGATGCGTCGGATCTCCTTCCAGGTAGATCGCGGGTGTTTGCGATACAGCCATCCCCAGACCCTTTGCCACGTGTAGTGGCTGAGGTAGCCGAAGGCGGCCGATGACACCCCTGGTCGGAAGTAGGCGCACCAGCCCCGCAGCACCGGGTTGAGCCGGAGCAGCAGGGCGTCGAGCGGCTGGTTCGTGCCGACCTGCCGGCACAACGTCTTCACTTTCGCCATCACGGCCTGGAGCGCTTTCTTGGCCGGGTAGGTATAGACGTAGTACCGGTTGGTGCCTCGCTTCCGGCGACGCTGGATGCGCCAGCCGAGAAAGTCGAGGCCCGTCTCGATGTGGGTGATGAGGGTCTTTTCCCGCGACAGGCGCAGACCCATCGTGGACAGCACCCTCTCGATCTCCTCCCGCAGGGCCTCGGCGTCCGCCCTGGTGCCGTAGACCATCAGGCACCAGTCGTCCGCGTACCGGACAAGCCGATAGTTAGGACGACCGTGACGGCGGCGTTTGGCCCGCTCTACTCGACTGATCCCGGGCCCGCCCGGTCCGTGGGCGATGTGCTCGTCCAGGGCCGCGAGAGCCACGTTACTCAGCAACGGAGACAAGATCGACCCCTGGGTACCGGTGTCGTTGTCCCGCAGCACGCCGCCCTCGACGAGGACACCGGCCTTGAGGAACGCCTTCACCAGGACCACGACACGTTTATCCCCGACGCGCCCGCGCACCCGGTCCATCATGGCCGGATGCGAGATCTCGTCGAAGCAGGCTTTGATGTCGCCCTCCACGACCCACTCATACTTCTTGGACGCGTAGAAACGCACCTCGGCCACCGCGTCATGCGCCCGGTGGTTGGGGCGGAACCCGTAGCTACACGGGAAAAAATCCGCCTCGAAGATCGGCTCTAACACCAGCTTCAAGGACGCCTGGACCACCCGGTCCCGGACGGTCGCGATACCCAGACGGCGCAGCTTACCGCTCGTCTAATGCCGGCGAGGGCGATCACGACAGCGACCTTCTGTCAGCCGCCCAAGGCCCAGCGCCCACGACGAACAGCAGAAATGGCCAGGTAGGCGTTTGAGGCGCCCCGAGAATTCCGGGCAGTCGATCTAATAGACTGTGCACGGAATGGAGTGTGTGCCACATGGCTGAACGTCGCAGGAAATTCTCCCCGGAGTTCCGCGAGGAGG
The DNA here is from genome assembly GCF_059816245.1 of Frankia sp. RB5. Lineage (NCBI taxonomy): Bacteria > Bacillati > Actinomycetota > Actinomycetes > Frankiales > Frankiaceae > Frankia > Frankia sp. RB5. The sequence goes on along the minus strand of NZ_JCBATA010000131.1, from coordinate 15 downwards.
CAGTGAAATCGGTGA
>NZ_JCBATA010000130.1:0-3689 GCF_059816245.1 Frankia sp. RB5 | reverse complement strand
GTTGCTCCTTCTCGAGTGCTTCACACGTTCTCGAAGGATCACGCGGTGGTCGCTCTACGTCACGGACCGCCACTCCGGCGAGTCGCTAGATCGTTGCTCTTCGTACACCACTCGGCTGGACGCCACTGTACGGCGAACAGGTCCGCGCCCTGGTCCTCTATCTGTACGGCGGACAGTTCCTCTCGAAGGACCGCACCGCGCAGGCGATGTCCGAGCTGTTCGGGATCCGGCTGTCGGCCGGCACGATCGTCGCGATCCAGGCGCGGGCGACCGCCACGCTCGAAAAGGCGTTCCTGCCGCTGCTGCGTGACCTGCTCACCCGCGCCGACGTGCTCGGCGCCGACGAGACCGGCCTGCGGGTCGAGGGGAAGCTGCACTGGGTACACTGCGCCCGTACGGACAGGCTGACCCTGGTCACGATCCACCCGCGCCGCGGCCGGCTGGGTATCACCGCCGCCGACGTCCTGCCCGCGTTCACCGGCACGCTCGTGCACGACTGCTGGGCGGCCTACGACGTCTTCCTCAGCGCCGACCACCAGCTCTGCTGCGCACACGTGGTCCGTGAACTGGTCGCGGTCGCCGAGCGGGAGGACCCGGCGGCCTGGTGCTGGGCCACCCAGGCCATCGAGGCCCTCGTCGACCTGCAGCGACTCGCCGCCGACGCCCGCGCCGCCGGCCTTGGTGCCGTCCACCTCGCGACCAGCGCCGACGGCCGTCACCGGCTGCGCAGCGCCGTGCAGGCCGGGATCAGCCAGACCGCGGCCCGCGCCACGAAGGCGATGCGCACCGAGAACAACCTCGCCCACCGCCTCGCCTCCCGCGAGGCCGACTACCTGCGGTTCCTCACCGACCTGGCCGTACCGGCCGATAACAATGGGTCGGAGCGCGACATTCGGATGGTCAAGCTGAGGCAGAAGATCTCCGGCTGCCTGCGCTCGCTCGCCGGGGCCCGGCACTTCTGCGCGCTGCGCAGCTACCTGTCGACAGCCCGCAAGAACGACCTCGGCATGCTCGACGCCCTCGCCCGCCTCACCGCGGGCCGTCCCTGGCTGCCCGAAACCAGCCCGACCCTCACTGCTACCGCGTAACTAACCGTCACTGTCGATCAAAAGACACCTGACCAGTTACCTAGCGCGATCTCTGCCGCTGAAGGAGGGCGCGGCGAACGATTATGCTGAGCGCACAAGGTCGAGCAAGAAATGCAGCAATCCCGAACCTCTTGCCGCTACACACCCAGCGACTATCAGAAACAACCCAAGCGCCCACAGGAAGGTATCTTCATAGTTGAAGATTGAGTTAACCACCGCAACTACAACGATGCCCGTCAACACCAGCATCACGCTACCGACTTGCCGGACGCGATACAGCAGCTCATTTTTACTTGAATTCTTCGTACGCTTCATATTGCACTAAGGTAACATAATAAGCAGAACATTTCCATGCTTGTTCGTCTCTCACGGCCTCACCCCCACCCACCCCGCCAGCTCCGCCAGCCCGGAACTCTTCGCCCGCCGCACGCTCGTGGCGTCCAACAGATCCGTCAGGACGTGGTGGGCCAACTTCTGGTGCCGCAGCCACTCCGGCGTCAGGGCCCGGATGTCCTGCATCGCCCGGATGGCTCCGGCGTACTCCCGGGTGGCGGTACGGGCTTCAGCCACCGCCAGGAGGTGCCGTGTCCAAGTGGCAAGGGGCAGGTTCTCGTCCCGCTCTATCCCTCGGGCCAGGTGCAGGGCCTGGGGCGCGTCCCCGGCTGTCATGGCGTTCTCTACCGCCATCGCGTCCACGCTCGTGGGAGAGAAGGCCGCCCAGTAGCGGGCGAAGTCCAAGCGCTCGTCGGCCACCCGCACGGACGAGGCCCGGGCGATCGACAGCAGTTCCTTGGCCCGGGCCGGGCGGTTGTTGCGGGCCGCCGCCGCGGACGCCCCCTTCAGCAGCCGTCCCCACACCGCCAGGTGCGCCGGGGTCGCGGAGGACAGCTTCGGCTCGATGGCTTCGGCCGCCCGTACCGCGACCTCTTCGGCGTCGGTGAACCGTCCTTGGCGGATGAAGGCCCAGCGGTAGCGGTCCACAGCCGAGGCCGCCAGGACCGGGTCATCGGCCGCCCGGGCGGCGTCGGCCGCCTGCCGCACCGCCTCGCAGGCCAGGTCTTCGTAGCGCAGCTGCATCAGGACGGAAGCCGTGGTCATCAGGGCTTGGGAGAGGAGCCGCCGGGCGTCCCGGGCTGTCTCGTCATCCCCGGCCGCCGCAGCGCCTGCCAGGTCGGCCGCCAGCTCCGGCAACACGGTGACCGCCTCGGTGTAGCGGGCCTGGTGGTAGGCACGGATCACGGTTAGGAGTCGCTGCCGCAAGACCGGCAGGGAGAAGGCGGCCTCCGTCGTCGGGGCCGTCGCTCCCGGTACCAGCATCCGGCGCAGCGGCAAGACCGCCAGATCCGAAGCTTCCATCACCGGCTCCTCCTGCGCCTCCAGCAGCGCCGCCGTCGGGATGTCCAGAGCCCGGGCCAGCGCGTGCAGCGACCCCAGGCGAACGCCATCCTTGGCGCCTGCTTCCAGTTTGCAGACCAAATCGACCGACAAGCCAGCGGCTTCCGCCAGCTGAGCCTGGGTCAGCGACCGCCGCCGCCGGATCTGTGCCAGCCGGGTACCCAATGCCATCTCATCCATCCGGCGCGCCCCTTCTCCAAACCTAGGACATAGCGTCAGGGCCGTTACGGTGCGTAACCCCATGGTGGGATTTCGCGTCCGTTCCGAGACCCATTCACCCGTCCCAGGATTTGTCCCGGGTGTCCAGGCCCAGTGTGCGCGTGTTCCGCGCCACCGGGGACGGATTACCCCAAATCCACCCGGAGAAAGGGGCGGCAACCGCATGACCGGAGCCAGACCATCAGCCTTCGGCTACATCGCGACGCAGGACGCCAACGAAACCGAGATAGAGGAGCACCTCGACCACCTCACCACCTACGCCCAGGCCCACCGCCTGCACCTCATCGAGGTCTACGTCGACCGCCGCATCATCCCCGGCAGCCTCCTGCGGCCCGGGTTGGAGGTGCTCATCCGGGAGCTGAAGGCGTACGAGGGCGCCCGCGTCCTCGTCCCCACCGCCGACCACCTCTCCCCGGCCATAAGCGTCCGCACCGCCATCGTCGCCCACCTGTCCGCTCTCGGCGCGGCCGTCGTGGTGACCGCGTGAACCCCGCCGGACAGCACCCCTGCGCCCCGGACCCCAGCCTCCACCCCTTGGCCCGCATCCGCGCCGCCCACGGCTGGAGCTACCAGAAGCTGGCCCGGCTCATCGCCGCCCGGGCCCGCGCCTACGGCGTCGGCATGGCTGGCGAACGACAGAAGGTCTGGCGCTGGGAGCACCGCAGCGTCACCCCCGACCGCCTCACCCAACGCTGCCTCGCCGACCTCCTCGGCGTCGGGCACGAGGAGCTCTCCGTCCACCCCTGGCCCGCCTGGCTGCCCACCGCCGATCTCGCCCCTTGCGCCCAGGAGATCCAGGCCCTCCGGCGGGAGCTGACCCAGGTGCGGGCGGCCTTGGCGGGGATGAGGAGGGAGGTGGAGAGGTGTCCATTCACGGGTGAGTGACAGCGGTCCGCTGAGCTGGGCGTTTGTGTTGGGGTGACACGTTGTGGTTGTTGCTTGATCGTGGCTGTGGGGCGTGGATGATCTGGGTTTGTGGCTGACCTG
>NZ_JCBATA010000012.1:0-139437 GCF_059816245.1 Frankia sp. RB5 | reverse complement strand
GCATGAGACCCGCGGGTCCGCCGCCCGCGATGATGACCGTCCCGCTCATGGTGCCTCCCGTGTCTGTCGGATTCCGGGTGGGTTCGTCGCCGGCGCGCGCCGGTCCGCCCGCCGCGCGCCGGCTGGTACACCGCTGATCGGTGCGCGGGCGCGCGTCCGAGAGGACCTCAGGCGACGGCGCTGCGGATCATGCCCTTGGTACGCAGCGAAACGGTGTTCTCCACCGCTCTCGTCGCCGCCCTGCTCGGCCTCGGCGCCCGGCTGGTCCCCGGGCCTACCAGTTCGCGATCTCGCGGTCGGACACCGCCGACGAGGCCGGCCTCATCCGGCGGCGTCAGCGGAGCTCAGCCCATCCCGCGTCACCCGTTCCGGCGCTGTACCGCGGTGAATCCCACGATGCTGGCCGTGTCGGAAACGCACGCGGCCAGACGTCCCTTCGATCGTGTCGGTGTCCCAGAACCCGTCGCGCGCATGTCAGGGTCCAGCCAGCCACGGGATGCCGCCAGTGCGGAATCCCGTGGACGTCTCCGAACATGTGAAAGGGCGTGGATAATATGCGACCTGCACGACTTGCGCGACTGGGCGTCACCACGGGCGGACTACTCCTGGTGGGCTGCGCGGTGGGCACAGCGACGGTGCCCGTCGCCGCGTTGGCAGCGGGATCGACGAGCAGGCCCGCTGCGCACGGCGCTGCCGCGAACCCGGCGCACCAGGCGTCCTGGGACTGGCCGGCCTGGAACTGGGACGGCCCGAAGGAGGACGGACACCGACGGAACGTCGTCGTGACCATTCCCGAGGAGGACCGTTTCACGCCGTTCGGTCTCACGATCAGGACCGGCGACTCGGTGACCTGGAAGAACAACGACACCGATGACCACACCGTGGTGACCGACAACTCGTTCACCACCACCGACAATCGTGGTGTCAATCATCTGATACCTGGAACGGACTCGAACAACGGCCGACCGGGAGTATTCACCCTGACGTTCCGGCGCCCCGGGAACTTCGTCTACTACTGCCGTTTCCATTCACATCTCGATCAGTTCGACCAGCCGGTGGCGCCTGGGCCGGACGGCGGCATCCAGGACGCGAACGGCAACTTCGGCACGCCGATGATGGGTGTCATCACGGTCCTCCCGAAGGACGGCGGCAAGGACGACTGGTCCATCGGCTGAGCGCCGGCCGGCCGGAGCCGGCGAGCGTGTGAGGCCGAGAGCGCCGGGCGGTCAGCCCGCAGCTGGCGCCGGTGGGGTGTCGTCCGGGTAGGGGCCCCAGGCGTCGGTGCGGCGGGTGGACGGCCTGCGGCCGAGTCTGCCCACCCGGACGAGGCTTGCCAGCGTGTCGAGGATGACCCGGGCCGAGATCAGCGACGTCTGCTCGGCCCAGTCGTACGGCGGCGAGCACTCGACGAGCTCCATCCCGGACAGCCCGCCCTCGGCGATCCGCCGGACCAGGCCGAGCGCCTCCCGGGGCAGTAGCCCGCCCGGCTCGGGCCAGCCGGTACCGGGCACGAACCCGGAGTCGATCACGTCGATGTCGAACGACAGGTAGACGGCCTTGGCGCCCTGCCAGGCCAGCTCCAGGGCCGTTTCGGCGATCTTGTCGATGCCGACCCGCTCGACGTCGCCCACCGTCATGACCGTCGTGCCCCGGGCCCGGCCGACCTTCACCCCGGCCCGGGGCGCCTGCCAGCCGCCGATGCCGATCTGGACCAGGTTCGTGGCCGGCGCGTTCGGGATGTTCGTCGCGTGGAACCAGGGCGTCGTGTGCATCCGCTCGTCCAGGTCGAGCTCCTGGGTGTCGACGTGCCGGTCGAAGTGGATGATCCCGATGTTGCCGTCGACATAGGGCGCGAGGCCCCGCACCGTCGGGTAGCCGATCGAGTGGTCGCCGCCGAGCACGACCGGGAAGGCGCCGGACGCGGCGACGTGGCCGATCGCCTTGCTGATCTGGTCGAAGGACTTCTCCAGGTTGCCGGGGATGGCGAAGACGTCGCCGATGTCGACCATGTTGAGCTGTTCGCGCAGGTCGACGCCCAGCTCGTAGCTGTAGGTGCCGAACAGGTTGGTGGCCCGTCGGATGCCCTGGGGGCCGAAGCGGGTGCCGGGGCGGTAGGTCGTCCCGGCGTCCAGCGGAGCACCGAAGATCGCCACCTCGGCGTCGCCGACGTCGTGGACGTCCTCCAGATAGGGGCACTTGAGGAAGGTGCCGCGCTCGCCGGCGAAGTGCGGCAGCTCGCCGCGGGCGAACGTCGGGATGGTGCGATCCGTGATCGAGTCGGCCGCCGGCAGGCCGTGGGCCAGCCCGCGCTCGACCTCCTCCTTCCAGCGCCGGTGGGACAGCCTGCCCTCGGCCCGCTGGGCCCAGGCACCCTCGCGGTTGACGGCGTCCGGCTCGGGGGACTCGCTCATCGACGTGCTCCTTCGCGCGCTCGGCGTCACTCGGTGCGACGTGTGGTGCCGCGGATGTGGCGGTGGGTGACCGGATCAGACCACGACGGACCCCCGACCGGCGGCGTGACGGGGCCGCGCCGCCCGCCGGACGTCCATGTGGTGGCGCTCAGGCGGGTTCGGCGCCGACCACGATCTCGGCGTCGAGGTCGAGCGCGGCCAGAACGGCGTTGCTCTCGTGGCGCTGCCGCCAGTAGGCCAGGGCACCCAGGGCGAGCGCGACGGCCAGGGCGATCAGCGCGAAGTAGTGCAGGTACCAGTGCGGGGTCCCGACCGGGTTGTAGACGGCCTCCCGGGGCCAGCCCAGGTTGACCGTCATGAACACGCCCCACACGACGGCCAGGATGTTCACCGGCAGACCCCAGCGTCCGAGGGTGAACAGCGGTCGACCGGTCGCGGTGGTCACGGCGGGCGCGTCCTTCTTCGGGAAGCCCTGGAACCGGCGCAGCAGCATCGGCGCCGTGACCATCAGGTAGGCGATGTAGAGCAGCATGATGCAGACGCTGGCCAGCGCGATGTACATCGCCGGCTGGAAGACGTTGAGCACCAGGACGGCCACCGCGAACACGCCGACCACGACCGCCGCGTTGATCGGCGTCCGGAAGCGGGGCGACACGGTGGCGAGCGAGGCCGAGAACGGCAGCACCCGGTCGCGGGCCATCGAGTTCCTCGGATGAGGTCGGTGGCCGCGGAGCCACCGACCTCGCGGTGGAACTCCCGGGCTTTTCTCCCGCCGTGGAGCAGCCGGCGTGCGCGGTGACGCCCGCACGCGGCGGCTGCTTGCGCCTCTCGGACCAGGCCCGGCCAGGAGAACGCCCACGACGACATCGCGGGCGGTGTCCATGACCGGCGGAACCCTAGGCGCGCCCCCCGCTGTCGGGGGTCTCGAGCAGGAAACCGCGTGGGCGTGTCAACGACTTGTCAACGATGTGGCAATCGCATTGCCCCCGGTAAGGTTCTCGGTCGGGGTGCCCAGGGTACTGAAACCGTCATGGTAGGGCGCGGGCAGATCGCCCCGGGAAACCGACGCCCACGTAGCCGTGGCACCTCTCCTCATACCAGCCGGGAGGCGGTCGCCGGCGCTTCAGGAGCCGGTGAGGCCGAGGTGTGCGCGGAGGGCGTCGACCGCGTGCCGGCGGGGGGAGAGCTCGTTCTTCTGCTCGATGGGCATCTCGGCGAAGGTCCGAGCGCTGCCGACGGGCGCGAAGACGGTGTCGAAGCTGTGGCCGTTGCTGCCGGCCCTCGAGCCGAGATCGACGCCCATGATGATCCACGCCGCCGAGACGGGACAGGGCGCGCGCCCGCGCACCGCGTGATCGGTGCGCGGGCGCGCGTCCGAGAGGACCTCAGGCGACGGCGCTGCGGATCATGCCCTTGGTGCGCATGAGGCGCTCGCTGAGGTAGCCGTCGTGGGGGATGCCGGGGCGCAGCCAGGTCGTCGGGTTGTCGCCCAGGTAGAGGTTGATGATCGACGGTTCGTCGAGCAGGGCGTCGATGAGGTCGGCGCGTCCCGTCATGGCCGTGAGGACGAGGGAGTCACGCAGCGGGGCGATCCCGTCCTCGGGGCGCCACGGGCCGACCCACACGCACGGGAACGGCAGCTCGACGCCGAGCTGCGGCGCGGTGGGCGAGTCGACCAGGTGCACGGCGGGCCGCAGCACGGCGCCGCCGGTCGGCAGCTCGTCGACGATGCCGTCCCCGCCGAGCAGGGCGCGCGCGTCCCCGGCGACCTGGTGCAGGTAGCGGTCGATCGCGACGACCGAGGCGGTGGGCGCCACGGTGAGGATGGCGTCGGGATGGTCCGGGGGCAGGCTGGGGATGCGGCCGAGCCGGTCGGCGAGCGCGGCGGCGAGCGGCTCGGGGTCGCCCTCGACGAGCACCGCCGTCGCGCAGGTGCACGCCGTGCCGCCGAGGTGCGAGACCGACCCGGCGATGACGTCGATGTGCTCGCGCCAGTCGACGTCCGCGGCGATCAGGATCTTGGAGCGGCCGGGGCCCTGGGCGAGGACGGTGGGGATGGCGGCGTACTTGTCGACGACGTCCTGCCCGCCGTACACGATCGCGAAGTCGGACTCCTCGATCAGGATGTCGGCGACGGTGTGGTCGGTGGGCAGCAGGGTGATCGTCGCCGGCGGGAAGCCGGCGGTGCGCAGCGCCTCGACCAGGCGGAAGGCGGTGTACGGCTCCCGCGAGGAGGGGCGCACCACCACCTTGTAGCCGAGCGCCAGCGCCTCCGGCCACAGCCCGTGCACGGCCGGGGTGTTGCCGGCGGCGTGCACGGCGAACAGGTCGCCGCGGCGTGCCCAGACCGCCGAGCCGGTCAGCGTCTTCTCGTGGCGCCAGTCGGCGACGGCTCCGTGCGGGCGGGCGAGCTCGACGGTGTGGCGCTGGGAGCGCAGCACGTCCGCGATCCACTCGACGGACTGGCGCACGACGCCGCGAGGCACCCCGGACGCGGTCGAGACGAGCTCGACGTACTCGTCGGGCGCGAACCCGCCGAGGGTGGCCGTCAGGAACAGCTCGGCCGCGCGGTCGAGCGCGTCGAAGCGGACGGCGCCCGGCACGACCGGCGCGGCGCGCATCGCGGCCAGCGTCCGACGCACGTACAGGGCCGGGACCTGGCTGATCTCACCGATGGCCGCGCCGGACAGGGCGGCGAGCGGCTGGCGGGCCCGGGCGCGATAGGGCCCGGCGGGCCCAAGCGCGTCGATCTGGACTCCCCCGTCGACCTGCATGGTCAGTACACCCCTTCGATGACGGTGTGGTCGCCGAAGGTGGCGACCGGGCCGACGTCGGCGACCGAGCACCCGAGCCAGCCGGCCGGCGGTTCGAGCTTCAGCGCGAGGTCGCGTTCGAGATTGTTCGGGATGAGCGCGTACTTCGTCAGGTGGTTCATGACGACCTGGCCGCGGGTGCCGACGGGAGCGTCGTCGCCGGTGGCCGGATCGACGACCCGGAAGACGATGTACGGGCTCGGCGGGTCGAAGGAGGCGAGCCCGTCGGGGCGTTCGGTGTCGCGTTCCCGCGACATGCCGAGAATGGTGGTGCTGCCGTAGAGGCCCTTGAGCGGGATGCCGGGGAAGATCTCGGTGCGGAGGATCTCACGGGTGTCGGCGTCCATGTGGGCGCCGCTCCAGCAGAGGAACCGGACCTCCTTGCGGATCAGCTCCACCAGGTCGTCGTGGCGGGTGAGCCGTTCCAGCAGCGGCGGGGTGGTGATGAGGATGCCGACCGGCTGGGTGCGCAGGATGTGCGCGGCCTGGTCGACGATGTGCGCGACGTAGCGCTCGGACTCGGCGGTGTCGCCGCGTTCGATCAGTCGCTTGATCCAGCGCGGGTCGAGGTCGATGGTGAACAGCAGGCCGTCGTGACGACGGGCCCGGCGGCGGGCGAACTCGCCGAACATGTGCGGGCCGCTGGGGGCGATCGCGAGCACGTTCGCGGTGCCGAGGTCGGCGTAGTGGTGCTCGTCCCAGCCGAGGGCGAAGTCCATCCACCGGTCGAACATGACGAAGCGCTTGGGCAGGCCGGTGGTGCCGCCGGACTCGTACACGCCGGCGACGACGCGGTCCGCGCCCCGCAGGCCGCGGGGGATCAGGTCGGCGACGGGCACCTCGCGGAACTCGTCGACGACGTTCGGGAACAGCCGCAGGTCGTCGAAACCACGGACGTCGGCGATCGGGTCGAACGGGAGGCTGGCCGCCCGGCGCAGCCAGAACGGGCTGCCGGTCTCGGCGCTGAAATGCCAGCGCATCAGCGCGCCGATGTACTCGTCGGGATCGGCGGGTGACTGGCCGGGCTGGGGTAGATCGAGAACGGCGGGACTCATGCGCTTCCTCCGCGGGTGCGTGGATCGCGCCGGCGACCTCGGCGTCGCCGGCTCCCGGATCGTCGCGGATCTTCGAGCGCCCCCGCCGGGCGCGGGACGGGTGCCGATTGCGTCATTGGAAGTTCCATCCGCGCCATCAGGCGGTGAGGCGCAGGGGAAGGGACCGCACACCCCGGATGACGATCCGCTCACGGTAGGCGACGTCGTCGTCGAGCAGGGTGAGGGTCCGTACCCGGCGCAGCAGGGTCCGGAAGGCGATCTCCGCTTCCGCTCGGGCGAGCGGCGCGCCGAGGCAGTAGTGGATGCCGACCCCGAAGCCGAGGTGACGCCGGACGCGAGCGCCACCGGCGTAGCGGGTCACCAGGAACCGGTCCGGCTCGTCGAAGGCGGCCGGGTCCCGGTTCGCCGTCCCGACGTGCAGGATCACGCCCTCGCCCTGGCGGAAGTCGTGGCCGGCGATCCGCGCGTCGGCGAGGACCGTGCGGGCGATGAGCTGGATCGGCGGGTCGTGGCGCAGCATCTCCTCGACCGCCGGTCCCACCAGCGCCGGATCCTCGCGCAGCAGGGCGAGCTGGTCGGGGTTGCGGATCAGCGCCAGGATGCCGCCGCCCAGCAGGTTGACGGTCGTCTCGTAGCCGGCGACCAGGAGCAGGGTGCACAGTTCGAGCAGCTCACGCTCGGAGAGCACGTCCCCGTCGTCGTGGATGGCCACCAGCGCGCTGAGCAGGTCGTCACGCGGCTCGGCGCGGCGCCGGGCGATGAGGTCGCGGAAGTAGTCGTCGAAGGCGACGGTCGCGGACGCGCGGGCGCTCACCTCCGCGGGGGTCAGCGAGGGCCGCGGGTCGATCCCGCGGGTCAGCGCGTCCACCCAGCCGCCGAACTCCGGCTCGTCCTCGGCGGGGACGCCGAGCAGCCGGCACATCACCCGCAGCGGCATCGGCCTGGTCAGCGCCTCGACCATGTCGACCTCGCCGGCCGCGAGCGCCTCGTCGAGCAGCGCGTCACACAGCTCGGTGATCCGCGGGCCCAGGGCGTCCACGACGCCGGGGGTGAACGCCCGCCCGACCAGGCGGCGCAGGCGGCCGTGGTCCGGTGGGTCGGCGCGCACCAGCGAGCCGAGGCCGTCGTCGAGGTGGCCGCGGTAACTGATGCCGTCGCGGAACCCGTGCCCGATCGCCGGATGGGCGAGCACCGCGGACGCCTCGGCGTGCGTGGTCACCAGGGTCACCGGCGAGCCGGCGATCTCACCGGACAGGAAGGAGCCCGCCTCGCGGACCGACCGGAGAACGGGATACGGATCCGGCAGCCGGCTGGCCATCAGTGCCGACATGATTCCGGTGAAGCCTGACGCGGACGTGCCCGTTGTTTCCACAACGGCTGGCATGGGATTCTCCTCATCCAGGGAAGCGCACACGGATGGCGGCTTCCGGCGCGGCCGCGTATTCGGCCGCCCCCGCGACAGTCTCGCATCACCCGCCACGGCCGTCCGCACAGAAGATGAACAGGTCGAGAATTCCGCCATGCCAGCCGGACGCCCTCGATGCAACATTCCATAGCCGACTGCTATCGATCGATCGTCGGCCGACAGGGAAAGAATGAGCCGCCGGTCCCACCAGGAGGGAGGAATCCGGAAGGTAGGGAGGAATGCCGGCACGTTCGCAGGATTGATGGTTCACTATGAGTTCATCGTGCCGCCGAGATCCGCGACGGATTCCTCCTGCCCGCGGCCCGCGCCGCGGCGGCGCGCGCACCCACCGTCACGGGCCCGCCGGTTTAGCCCTGGCCGCGCGGGTAGGTGGCGGGCGGCGAGGACGTTCCTGGCGTCAGCACGTCGAGTGGGGAGCTGGTGTGTCCACCTTCTACGATCCGGTCGAGTCGTCCTTCTACTCCTGGTGTGTCGAGAGGCTGCTGGCCTCGGCGCAGCTGCGACCTCTGACCGCCGCCGGGGTGGCGGAGCTGGGCGCGGGCAGTGGGCTGCCGCTCATCGAGGCCGTCGGGCGGGCGGAGTCGGCCGCGCGGGTGCGCGGCTTCGAGCACGATCCCCAGGCGTTCCGGGCGGCGCGCCGGCTGGTCGAGCTGAAGGCGCCGGCGAACTACTCGGTCGAGTTCGGGGACTTCTTCGCCCATGCCGTCAGCGCGCAGGAACGCTGCGTCATCGCCAACCCGCCCTACCTGCCCGCCCGGCCAGACGCTGCCCACGGCCCGGACCTGTACGGCGGGCGCGACGGCGCCGAGGTCACCCGCCGGCTGCTGGCCGGCCCCTTCGACCTGGTGATGCTCATGGTTTCCTCGATCGCCGATCCGCTCGGCGTCCTCACGGAGGCGCGTGACCGGGGCTACCGCCTGCTCGACTGGGCGGTACGCCCGATCCGCTTCGGCGAGCACTGCCGCGAACCCGCGGTGTGGCGGCACATCGAGGCCCTCACGACGCGCGGCCGGGCGTTCCACCGGGCGGACGAGTACGTCCTCGCCGGCGTCACCTGGTTGCGCGAGGGCTGCGCGCCCCACCTGCCGGGCGCGGATCCCGCGGTTCTCGCCCACGTTCTCGCCCCCGGCGGCGAGCGGGCGGCCGCGTGACGACCCTCGCCTACGGCGCGGTGCTGGACCCGGCGCAGCTCCGCCCCGCTCCGCTCCCCCGCCCACGCGGCACGCTCAGTGACGCCCTGACAACCGTCCTGCGCCGCCCGGTCCACACCCTCGACGACCCGCCGGACGCCGACGACGACGCCCTGTTCGGTGAGGACGGCGCGCTCGCGCTGTACCTCCTCTACGAGCTGCACTACCGCGGGTTCGCGGACGTGGCGGAGCGCTGGGAGTGGGAACCGTCGCTGCTGCGCCTGCGCCGCCGGCTGGAGGACGACCTGCTGCCCCGCCTGCACCACGAGGTCGCCGACGCGTACCCCACGCCGCCATCTCCTGTCGGCGGCCCGGCAGCGGGAGGCTCGGACACGGTCGCCACCACGGTGGGGGACGCCGGCGCGGGAGACGTCGCGGCCGAGCGGGTCGCGGCGGCGCTGCGGGCGCTCGTCGAAGCACCGGGGGGGCCGTCGCTGTCCCGGTTCCTCGCCGAGGACGGCACCCTCGACCATTTCCGCGAGTTCGCCGTCCACCGGTCGTTGCTGCAGCTCAAGGAGGCGGATCCGCATTCGTGGGCGATCCCCCGCCTCGCCGGCGCGGCCAAGGCCGCCCTGCTGGAGATCCAGGCCGACGAGTACGGCGAGGGCGTCGAACGCGACATGCACCAGACGCTGTTCGGCCTCACGATGCGCGCCCTCGGGCTCGACCCCGCCTACGGCGCCTACCTCGACCGGGTTCCGGCCACCACGCTCGCGACGGTGAACCTGCCGTCGTTCTTCGGGCTGCACCGCGCGCACCGCGCCGCGCTGGTCGGACACCTGGCGGTGTTCGAGATGACCTCCGTCGGGCCGATGAGCGCCTACAGCGCCGCCCTGCGCCGCCACGGCCTGCCCCCGGCGGCCCGGCTGTTCTTCGACACGCACGTCGTCGCCGACGCCCACCATCAGACGGTCGCCGCCGACAGCCTCGCCGCCGGCCTGGTGCGCGCCGAACCGCAGCTGGCGGACGACCTGCTGTTCGGCGCGCGCGCGGCGATGGCGGTCGAGGGCCGCGCCACCGAGCACATCCTGACGGCCTGGGAGTCGGGCCGGTCGTCCCTGCGTTGACGTCCTCCCCCTCGTGAACGAGGGGGATTCCAACTCCTACACACCCACCAGAGGAGGCGTGCGGTGTTGAGTACCGCGACGGCGGTCCTCTTCGACGTCGACGGCACGCTCGTCGACACCACGTACCTGCCGTGGCGTGGTTCCGGGCATGCCGGCAGGAGGGACACGTCGTGCCGATGGCACGGCCGCACCGCCGGGTCGGCATGGGATCCGAGGACCTGCTCGACGCGCTGCTGCCCGAGCGGGACCGCCGCCGCGACGACGTCCTGGCGGCCGCGCGCTCGACGCCGCCGGAACCGACGCCGCTCGCTCGATCATGGTGGGCGACACACCCTGGGACGTCCTCGCCGCCCGCCGAGCCGGCCTGGACTGCGTCACCGTGACCTGCGGCGGCACCAGCCGCGCCGAACTCGTCGAGGCCGGCGCGGCCGCCGTCTACGACGACCCCGTCGACCTGCTCGCCCACCTCCGGGACTCCCCGATCGGCGCGCTGCTCGCCGACGAGCCGCGGTCCTGAGCCGGCCAGGGGCCGCTTCCGGTCCCCCAGGACCGTGGTGTCCCGCGGCTCAGGCGGGGGTCGCCCGGGGCGCCGGAGGACGGGCGGGGGGCCGGGCGCGCAGCCGGCAGCGTTCGGCGAAGGCGAGGGCGGCCAGGTGGTAGCCGCGGGCCGCCCAGCCGAGGCTGATGTTGTGGCCGGCGCCGGCCAGGCCGACGGTCTCGACGACCGGCGCGCTGGAGAAGGCCCGGGCGATCTCGGCGAGTTCCTCCTCGCCGTGCGTCCACCATCGCTCGTGCTCGGCCAGCGTGAGCCGCACCGGCGTGCGGACCTGGCTGGCCAGCCCCGGGAACACCGCCGACCAGGTCGGCGCCTCCCGCTGCTCGGCCGCCGGGATCGGCTCGACCACGCCGCGCAGGGTGCTGAACGTCCCCTGCGGGTAGAGCTCGAGCGGCCCCCAGAACAGATCGATGCTCTGGGCGCGGGTCGGCTGCGGCGCGTCCGGATCGGTGCTGTGGTGACGGCCGGGCTGGTAGCGGCGCCCCACTCCGGAGCCGTCGACGCCGAGCAGCTCGCCGCCGCGGGGATGCGCGGCGAGGTGCAGGCCGAGCTTGAACCCGTACGAGTGGCCGAGGACGAACAGGCCGGCCCCGATCTCGTGCGCCGCGGCGAACCCGTCGAGCGCCGAGAAGACGATCTCGGTCTGGGCGGCGAGGCTCACGTCGGCGTCGGGCAGGCCGGCCGAGGCACGGTAGCCGGGCCGGTCCAGCGCCAGCACGTTCCAGCCGGCGTCGGCCCCGAACGTCAGCAGCGACAGCTCCGGCACCGCCTCGCCGTGGAAGTACCGGGCGTTCATACCCCCGCCGTGCAGCGCGACGATCGTGCCCCGCGGCGGTCCCGACGCCATCGCCAGCAGCCCTGACAGCTCGCACCGGTCCGCCGCCAGCTGGACCGGTCGCACCCGCGCCGCCGACGGGGAGGACGCCGAGGGCAACGGGGCAGACACGGAGGGCAACGGGACAGGCTGCGACGGCGGCACTGGGCATCCTCCCTGGCGGGCACACGGCGGCGCCGTCGCCGAACCGGAACACCCATGTCCGGCTTTCCCACCGTAGCGCGCCACCGACGCCCGGTGCGCCGCCCAGCGGCCCACCGGCCACCCGGCGGCGCGGCCACGTCACATCAGCTGGTTGCCCGCCCCGATCTGCAGCGCCGTCCCGGTCATGAACCGGGCCTCGTCGCTGGCCAGGTAGGCCACGGTGGCGGCCACGTCCTCGGGCTCCTGGGTGCCCTCGGGCAGGGCGCTCGCGGTGACCTGCCCGAACATCCACAGGTCGTGGTCGTCCAGGCCGATGGCCTTCAGCGCCTCGGGGGACGGCGGGCGGCCCATGACCGTGCGCACCCCGTTGGGGTGGATCGTGTTGACCCGGATGTTGTACCGGGCGACCTCGACCGCGAGCGTGCGGCACAGCCCGACCAGGCCGTGCTTGGCCGCGCCGTAGCCCCCCGACATGGGATAGCCGCGGTAGCCCGCCGCGGAGCTGGTGAGGATGATCGAACCGCCGTTGCCGGCGGCGATCATGTGCGGGACGGAGGCGCGCAGCGTCTTCCACACGCCCGTCAGGTTGACGTCGACGCAGACGTCCCACTGGGCCTCGGTCAGCTCCCAGAGCCGTCCGCCGGCCATGACGCCCGCGTTCGCGACGACCACGTCCAGCCGGCCGAACCGCTCGACCCCCTCGTCGACCGCCCGCGCCACCGCGGCGAGGTCGCGCACGTCGGCCCGGGCCGTCACCACCCGCCGGCCGGTCTCCTCGACCAGCCGACCCGTCTCGGCGAGCTCCTCGGGCGTCGCGGGCCGCGGGTGCGCGCCCTCGACCGGGCCGGCCACGTCGATCGCGATGATGTCGGCGCCCTCCCGCGCGAGCCGCACGCAGTGCGCCCGGCCCTGCCCGCGCGCCGCCCCCGTCACGAACGCCACCCTGCCGTCCAGCCGACCCACTGTCCGCGTCCTCCTCGCCTCGAATCCGTGGTCAGCGTACGGAATGTGTCAGCCGCGGGCCGGGGTCCGCCTGGCCGCGATGCCCACCACGCCCGGGAACTCACCGACACCCCGGATACGGGTGATCAGCCTGCGCGTCGCGACGTCGTAGATGGTGAGGTTGCCGGGTCCGGGATGCCAGGAGCCGGTGGCCGAGTCGATGACGGCCCTGAAACCGTCGGCCCGCACGGTGTTCGGCCCGCCTTCTCCGACGAACGCCCTGGTGCCGTCCGGCGAGAACGAGACGGTCATCCCCATGCCCTCGGTCGGCAGCGTCTGGATGAGCTCGTTCGTGGCGGTGGAGAAGACGCCGACGCCGCCACCGGCGTAGACCTCCCACTGGGTCTTCCCGTCCGGCGCGACCGCGTTGTACTGCGGTGCGCTCCCGGGTGGCGTGGGAATGTTGACGACCAGCCTGTTCGTCGCCGTGTCGAGCACCGAGACGCCGGTGGGCAGGTTGGCCGTGTAGAGGCGCCGTCCGTCCGGGCTGAGCGCGAGCCACCCGGGAATGGCGCCGATCCTGACCGGCTCGCCCAGCACGTGACCGGTGGCGGCGTCGAGCGTCATGACGGTGCCGAGGGTCGCGACGTACACCTTCCTCCCGTCGGGGCTGACCACCGAGGCGACCGGCTTCTGCGGCGTCGGGCAGGTCGCGACCACCCGATCGGTCCGGGTGTCGATCCTGAGCACCTTGCCGGGGCCGGCCTCGACGGTGCCGCTGGGCAGGAACGTCTCGTACAGGTAGGTGCCGCTCGGGTCGAGGGAGCCGAGGACCCGGCCGCCGACCTCGATCGTCCGCGCGATGCGCCGGGTGCACGCGTCGACGACGACGATGTCGCGCCCGCCCCAGTTGTCGATGTACACCTTGCGCCCGTCCGGCGTGACGTAGGTGTTCGACGGCTGGCTGAGCCCCTCGATCCGGCCGACGAGCCGGCCGGTGGCGGTGTCGACGATCTGCTCGATGTTGCTGGACGAGGCCGAGAAGTAGCCCAGCGCGCCGGGCGCGCGCACCGCCGGGCAGGCCGGCGTGGCCGCCGCCGCGGGCGAGGCGGCACCGGACGACGAGCCGCCGGAACCGTCCGCGCCACAGCCGGCGAGCATCGCGACCGCCAGGGCCCCGACCGTCGCGACCGCCACCGCGCGCACCCGTAACCGCATGGACATCACCCCTGGGAATCGACAGACGAAGAGGCGCCGCAGATTTGACGAAGAGGCGCCACGGATCCATGGACAGTGGCGGCCGACAGGACGTCAGGCTCGCGTCCAGTCCCGGAAACACTGCATGGAGAACATGTGCACGGACGGCGCCGCGCACCATTCCGAATGGGCACGTGACCACCCTCGACAGCTATCGCCGAGTTTTTGTACGGTCACTCGATCGTATCGCTGACGGCCGCCACCCAGGCCTTTCTTTCACCCCCCTACGGCGCATTCGGACTGTAGCGAGGAACAGGATATTCGTCCCGGGGAGAAGAGCTGTCAACAAATACCCGGCGGTACCCGCGGCCGCATGGCCCTTACAGGCGGCCAGACCACTGGCTCGGCGGGGTGCCGGCGGGGCGGTTCACCGCCGCGACGGCCAGGCTTCACCGCGCTGGGCCCCGAAAGTGTCGGTGGTCGGGTCTAGCGTGCCGGGCATCGGGCGGACGACGGCGTCCGTCCTCGACGAAGGGTGGCCGTGATGGCCGAGTTCACCTCCTACGAGCCCGGCACGCCGTGCTGGGTCGACCTGGGCAGCCCCGACCTCGACGCCTCCCGCGCCTTCTACGGCACCCTGTTCGGCTGGGAGGCGCAGGTCTCGCCGGATCCCGCGGCCGGCGGGTACACGATCCTCACCCTGCGGGGCAGGGCGGTGGCCGGCCTCGGGCCGCTGTTCGGCGAGGGGCAGCGGCCGAGCTGGAGCACCTACGTGCGGGTGGCGGACGCCGACGCGACGGCCGAGGCGGTGCGCGCCGCCGGCGGCTCCGTCCTCGCCCCGCCCATGGACGTGTTCGACATGGGCCGGATGGCCGTGTTCGGGGACTCCGGCGGCGCGGCGGTCTCCGTCTGGCAGCCGGGGACGTTCGCGGGCGCCGAGCTCGCGAACGAGCCCGGCTCCTTCAGCTGGAACGAGCTGGACACGCGCGACCTGGCCGCGGCCCGGGCCTTCTATCCCGCCGTGTTCGGCTGGACGCTCGACGAGGCGGCGCAGGCCGGCCCCATGGAGTACTACACGTGGCAGGTCGCGGGCCGGCCGGTCGCCGGCATGATGCCGATGCCGCCGACCGTGCCGGCCGACACGCCGTCGCTGTGGCTGGCCTACTTCGCCGTCGCCGACACCGACGCCGCTCTGGCGCGCATCACCGAGCTCGGCGGCGCCACGCTGACCGGCCCGGTGGACATCCCCGCCGGCCGGTTCGCCGTCGTCGCGGGGCCGCACGGCGAGGCCTTCGCGATCATCGCGCAGTAGGCGCGGCGGCGGGCCGTTCCACCCCGATCATCGACGCCGGCGCCCGCCGCCGTCGCGCGGGCCCGCGACCGCGGGCCCGCGCAGGCCTCCCGACCAGCCGAACCTGTGGCGACGCTGCCGTGGCAGCATGAGCCAGGGCCGCCGACGCATCCCCGCCGAGCGCGCCCGCCGCCGCCCGCCTCTCGCACGAGGAGTTCGCCAGCATGGAGATCGGCCGAATCGGTATCTGGTCGATGGACCTGGAGCGCCAGCCGCTGGCCGCCGCCCGCCAGGCCGTCGCCGAGCTCGATGACCTCGGATTTCCCGCACTGTGGATCCCCGAGGCGATGGGCAAGGAGGTCATGAGCCACGCGGCCCTGCTGCTGACCGCGTCCAGCCGGATCATCGTCGCCACGGGCATCGCGAACCTGTGGGTGCGCGACGCCACCGCGATGGCCAACGCGCAGCGGACCCTCACCGAGGGCTTCCCGGAGCGCTTCCTGCTCGGCATCGGAGTGAGCCACGCCCCGGCCGTCGCCCGCCGCGGCCACACCGTCACCAGTCCGCTCGCGGCCACCCGTGAGTACCTCGAGGCGATGGACGCGGCCAGCTACACCGGGGCCGCGCCGACGGCGCCGCTGCGGCGGGTGCTGGCGGCGCTCGGCCCGCGGATGCTCGACCTCGCCGCGGAGCTCACCGCCGGCGCACACACCTACACCGTCCCGGTGGAGCACACCGCCGTGGCCCGCAAGCGCCTCGGCGAGGGCCCGCTGCTCGTCGTCGAGCAGAAGGTCGTGCTGGCCGGCGACCCGAGCGAGGCCCGGCGCATCGCCCGGCGCAACGTCGGCGGTGTCCTGCGGCTGCCCAACTACGCGAACAACCTGCGCCGCCACGGCTTCACCGACGACGACTTCGCCGACCGGGGCAGCGACCGGATCATCGACGCCCTCGTGGCCTGGGGAGATGTCGAAGCCGTGCGCCGGAGGGTCACCGAGCACCTCGACGCGGGCGCCGACCAGGTCGCCCTCCAGGTGATCGTCGAGGATCCGACCACGCTGCCGCTGCGCGAGTGGCGTGAGCTCGCCGCGCTGCTCGCCTGAGCCGGAGGCGCCGGTGCGGGGGCCGGGGACGCCGGCACGGGGCCGGGACGGGTGGGTGGGCCTGTGAGACCGCCCCTGCCCGCCCCGGCCCCCACCGGAGCTCAGCCAGCGGCCACCGGGGTGGCGGGCGCGCTCGGAGAACCGGCGGTGAAGGTCGCGGGCAGCGCCAGCGGGGAGTAGATCAGGGCCGCGTCCGGATAGCGCTCCACCTCGCCGACGAGCTGGAAGTCGGGCAGTCGGCGCAGCAGCTCCTCCAGGACGATCCGCATGGTCGAGCGGGCGACGTTCGACCCGAGGCAGCGGTGCAGGCCCACCCCGAAGGCCAGGTGGCGGTTGCTGCCGCGGTCCGCGTCGATCGCCGAGGGGTCGGGGAAGACGTCCGGGTCGCGATTGGCCGCCGCCCAGCCCACCAGCAGCCGGTCCCCCTTCGCGATGCGCACCCCGCCCACCTCGACGTCGCGGGCGGCGGTGCGGGCGAGCAGCTGCAGGGGCGCGTCGTAGCGCAGGAACTCCTCGACCGCGAACGGCAGCACGGCCGGCTCGGCGAGCAGCCGGGCGCGCAGCTCGGGCCGGCGGTCGATCTGCACGAGCGCGTTGCCGATCGCGGCCGACGTGGTGTCGAGCCCGGCGACGATGAGGGTGAACGTGTAGGAGGCGGCCTCGTCGTCGGACAGTGACTGCATGAGCTTGCTGATCAGGTCGTCGCGGAAGCCGTCGGTGCGGCGCTCGGCCATCGCCTCGGTGATCCACTCGCTGATCCGGGTCACCGCGGGCAGGACGCGCTCGAGGTCACCCGCCGAGTGCAGCATCTGGTGCACCGTGTCGACGAACTCGGCCCAGCGCGTGTCGTCCAGCCCCAGCCAGTGCATGATCATCTGGGCGGGGACCGGCTTGGCCAGGTCGTTCATCAGGTCACACCGGCCGGACTCGACGAAGCCGTCGATGGCCCGCGTGACCATCTCCCGGATGGCCGGCGCGCGCCGCTCGACCGCGCGGGGGGCGAGATCGGCGAGCAGGACCTTGCGCAGCCGCTCGGCGTCGGGGTTGTCGACCTCGATCGGTACGGACGGCACCGGCGAGAGCGTCGGGATCGACACCCCGCCCACCCCGGGCTCGACGTGCCCGGACAGGAAGGTGGCGTCGTCGATGGCGACCTGGCGCACCTCGTCGTATCCGGTGACCAGCCAGAAGCCGCCGTGCAACGGGCTCCAGAACACCGGCCGCTCCCGGACGCTGGCGTAGAACTCATAGGGATCCCGGGCGAAGACCGGGTCATGGTGATCGAACGCGATCGTCGGTGCGCTCGCCGAGGTGTCCATCGGGTGCCTCCCGGGGTGCGGAGTCAGCGGGACTAGCGGTAGTCGCGGAAGAAGCGGCGGATCTCGTCGACGTACAGGTCGGGCACCTGCAGGGCGGCGAAATGCCCGCCGCGTGCCATCGGCTGCCACGACACGACGTTGAGTCGGCCCTCGGCGTACGCGCGGGGCATCCGGAAATGCTCGCCGGGAAACTCGGCGTACCCACAGGGCACGTCGGTGCGGGGCAGCTCCTGGGCCCGGCCGGGGCCGTTGTTCTCGTAGTAGAACCGCGCGGAGGAGTTCGCGGTGGCGGTGAACCAGTAGACCGAGATGTTGGTGAGCAGCTGGTCGCGGGTGAAGGCCGACTCCACGTCCCCGTCGCAGTCGGTCCAGGCACGGAACTTCTCCACGATCCACGCGGCCTGCGCCGCCGGGGAGTCGAGAAGACCGGTCGTGACGGTCTGCGGGCGGGTCTCCTGGATGCGCCAGTAGCCGGCGTCGTGGGCGAGGAAGCCGAACGTGCGCTGGGCGAGGGCGAGGTCCTCGCCGTCGAGCCCGGCGAACGGGTTCGTCGGGTCGGCCGGGCCCACGGGGAGCAGGTTCAGGTGGAAGGCGGGGACGGCGGCCGGGTCGCGCTCGGCGAGCAGCGCCGAGATCAGCGCGCCGATGTCACCGCCCTGGGCGACGTAGCGGTCGTAGCCGAGCGTCGCCATGATGCGCCCGAACGCGTCCGCGATCACCCGGCCGTGGACGCCGCGGCGCGTCGTCGGCCCGGAGAAGCCGAAGCCGGGCAGGGACGGGACGACGAGGTGGAAGGCGTCCGCCGGGTCGCCACCGTGCGCCCGCGGGTCGGTGAGCGGGCCGATCACGTCGAGGAACTCCGCGACCGAGCCGGGCCAGCCGTGGGTGAGGATCATCGGCAGCGCGTCCGGCTCGGGCGAGCGGACGTGCAGGAAGTGGACGCGCAGGCCGTCGACGGTGGCGACGGCCTGCGGCCAGGAGTTGAGGCGGGTCTGGGCGGCCGGCCAGTCGAAGCCGTCCGCCCAGTACGCGCACAGCTCGCGCAGGTAGCTGACGGGGGTGCCGTAGTCCCAGCCGGCGCCGGGCAGCTCGTCGGCCCAGCGGGTCCGGGCGAGCCGGTCCCGCAGGTCGTCCAGGTCGGCCTGGGACACCGCGACGGTGAACGGCTCCACCGCGCAGGTGCCCGCGGAGCCCGTCGGGGTGGGCGTCGCCTGCGTGGGTAACGGCACCCTGGTCGTCACTGGCCCAGCGCTCCAAACGTGTCGTGGTCGACCATCGCCGCGCCGAAGCGCGCGAAGGTGGCGGTGTTGATGTCATCCGGCTGCCACTCGACCGGGTTGCACAGCCAGGCCAGGTAGCCGTAGACGGTGGCCTTGCGGTGGTCCTCCCACGCGTCGTCGATGCCGGGGGCGGCGACACCGTGCTCGGCGAGGGACTTGAGGTAGTGCGCGAGCAGGTCGCGCTCGTGCTCGCGGCGCACCGGCAGGTCGAGCGCGGAGATCAGGAAGTAGTTCACGTCGTGCGCCCAGTGCCCGACGCCGATGACCTGCCAGTCGAGGAAGCCGACGTGGCCGTCCGCCTGCAGGTAGGTGTTGCCGACGTGCGCGTCGCCGTGCACGAGGCAGGTCGCCTCGCGGTGCACGAAGTCCCGGTAGGCGTTCACCGTGGCCTGCAGCCGCTCGGAACCGTGCGTCGCGACCGGTGCCGCGAAGGCGCGGGGAGAGGCGAACAGGTCGGGCAGTGCGGCGAACCACTGCTGCCAGATCAGGTCGGTGGCCGCCCCCATGATCGCCGGCACGCCGTCCTGGCCCGGGGTGTGCCGGCCCCAGGACTGGCCGTGCAGCGCGGCGAGCACCTCCAGACCCGAGGCCACCTGCTCGACCGTGAACGGCGTCGTGGCCCGGCCGAAGGTGACGTCCTTGGCGCGCAGATCCTCCAGCGCCACGATTCCCTGGCCCGAGCCCTCCTGGTCGAGGGCGAAGAAGTGCTCCGGCCGGCGCAGCGGGTAGAGCGGGGCGACGACGTCGAAGAAGCGGACCTCGCCGGTGTAGACGCCGAGCAGGCCGACGAGCTCGCTGTGCTCGGCGAACCCGCCCTTGACCCAGATCCGTTCCGGCAGGCCCGCGGCGTCGCCCTCGTAACGCAGGGCGACCAGCACCTTGGTGGCGGTGCCCCAGATGACCTCGACCTGCTCGACGCTGGCGACGGTCACGCCGGGACGGGTGGTGCGCAGGGCGGCGGTGAGCCACTCGGCGGTCAGGCCCTCGACGGTCGTGGGCAGGGGGCGGGGGTTGGCGGGGTCAGTCGAGCCAGTCATGCGGGATCTCCTCGCGGTGGGCGCCCACGGCTGGCGGCGGCGCCAGTCCGGCGCCCGCGCGTTCGCCGGTGTGGTGGCAGCGGATGGCGGTGGTCACGTTCGGCCGTTCGCCGTCCGTGCCCCCGGGGATGCCACGGACGGCGAAATGCTCCGTACGCATCATTTCAGGCGTGTTGAAGAGTGTTGCACCCGGTACGCACCCACAGCTACGCGTTCCCCACGCCGGCCGGAACGGTCATCGGGAACTTGAACAGTTCCTCGGCGTTGCGGTGCGTCATGAGCTCGACCTCGTCGGCCGGCACTCCCGCGAAGAGCTCCTTGAACGCGGCCTGGGTGTTCGGGTACGGCGTGTCCGAGTGCGGGTAGTCGGACTCGCAGAGGATGCGGTCGACGGCGAAGTCGTGCCGGTACTTCAGCCCGACCGGCTCCTCGATCATGCAGAACCACATGTTGCGCCGCGCGACCTGGCTTGGCAGCACGTCGGCGTCGGGGATGTGGGTCCAGTACTGGTGGCGGTCCCACTGCCGGTCGGCCCGCTCCAGCGCCGCCGTGATCCAGCCGATGCCGCCCTCGGACCAGACGAGCTTGATGTTCGGGAACTTCCGCGGGATAGGACTGACCATCATGTTCGTCGCCGAGCGGGCCGCGCTGGTGAACGCCGCCGCGATCTCCACCATGGGGATCACGTTGTCCAGCGAGACCACCGGCAGCGCGCCGCCGATGTGCATGCACACCGGGATGTCCGCTTCCTGGCAGGTCGCGAACAGCGGGTCCCAGTAGCCGGAGTGGTAACCCGGGTGCCCGATGTTGGCCGGGTCCTCCATCCAGCACAGGGCCCGGCTGCCCTTCTCCACGCAGCGGACGACCTCGGCGGCGGCGAGCTCGGCGTCCCAGACGGGCGCGATGGTCATCGGCACGTACATCTCGGGGGCCGCCGGGCACCACTCGTCGAGGATGAAGTCGTTCCAGGCCCGCACGCACAGGAGCGCGAGGTCCTTGTCCTCGAAGGTGCCGAACTTGCGCCCGGCGAAGCCCGGCAGGGTCGGGAACGCGACGGACGCGAAGATCCCGTTGGACAGGAAGTCCTTCCTGCGCTCCACGGGGTCGTAACAGCCGGGGATCATGTCCTCGAAGCGGGCGGGCTCGGCCCCCCACTGCTCACGCGGCTTGCCGGCGACGGCGTTGAGACCCATGGTCATCTCGCGGCCGCCCTCCCACACCCACGACTGCCGGCCGTCGGCCTCGACGACGTGGGGCACCCGCTCCCTGTACGCCTGCGGTACCCGGTCCACCCAGACACCCGGCGGCTCGATGATGTGGTCATCCACGCTGAAAAGCTTGTACACGCCCAACACCTTCGCCTAGAGTGAGGATGCGGTCGCATACGGCGATCGCACTATATTCGTTAACTAGGTTCTCCATGTTGTGACATAGATGTCAATGGTGCACAAGGTCCGGCGGCCCGTCGCGACCGGGCGTGGCGGCGCTCACCAGCCGACGCGCGGCGGGACGTCACGTGACGGGGACCGGGTCAGGCGGAGGCGATCTGGTTGGCCAGCAGCGCCCGCTGCACCTGGCCGGTGGCGGACGTGCGGGGCAGCCGGCCCGCGGTCACCACCCGGCGCGGCCACTTGAACGACGCGAGCACCGGTTCCAGGTGCAGCGCGAGGTCGCGCACCGACGGGGCCGGCAGGTCGTCGCACATGACCAGCACCGCGCACACCTGCTCGCCCCACAGCGGGTCGGGCAGGCCGACCACGGCGGCCTCGCGCACCCCGGGGTAGGTCGCGAGCAGCGGTTCGATCTCGCGCGGCGCGATCGTCTCGCCGCCGCTGCGGATGACCTCCTTCTTGCGCCCGACGATGGACCAGAAGCCGTCGTCGTCGCGTTCGGCGAGGTCGCCGGAGCGGTACCAGCCGTCGTCGAGGACCTCGGCCGTCTGGTCGGGTAGCCGGTGGTAGCCGCTGGTCAGCATCGGCCCGCCGACGAGCAGCTCGCCGTCGGCGTCGAGGCGCAGCCGGTAGCCGGGCATCGCCCGGCCGACCGAGCCGGGCCTGGTCAGCACCTGCGGCCCGACGAGCGCCGCGACGCCGCCGGCCTCCGTCGAGCCGTAGCGCACCGACAGCTCGGTGCCGGGGAACCTGTCGACGAGCTCGGCGAGCAGGTCGGCCGGGGCGGCGGAGGTGCCGGTCGAGACGACCCGCAGGGAGCGCACGTCCGCGGCGCCGGCGGGCAGGCCCAGCACCCGGCGCCACACCGCCGGGATGCAGTACAGCTCGGCGGCGCGGTGGCGCTCCACGGCCGCGAGCAGCTCGCCCGGGTCGGCCGAGCACAGGTGCACGGGCTCCCGGTTGAGCCAGCCCGAGATGATCCACTGCCAGCCGGCCCAGTGGAACAGCGGGAACATGCAGACGGCGCCGACACCGGCCACGGTGTCCGTACCGGCCGGGCCGCCCGACGCCGCGCCGAGCCCCGCGCGGGTGCCCGCGCCCGGGAAGCCGCGCAGCCAGCTCGTGCGGTGCGAGAGCACGACGCCCTTGGGCCGGCCGGTGCTGCCGCTGGTGAGGAAGATGGCGTGCGGATCGGTCTCGGCGAGCGGGCCGGTGTCCGGCGGCCGCGGCGACGCCGCCGCCGTGCGCGCGTCGAGATCCGCCGCGCCGCACGCCGCCGCGCCGCACGCCGCCGACCGGCCGGTACCACCCGACCCGCTGGTACCACCCGACCCGCCGCTGCCGCCGTGCGCGGCGGAGTCCATCAGCGCCCGGGGCAGGTCGTCGACGGCGTCGAGGCGCGCCAGCCGCTCGGCGTCGGCGACGACGAGCCGGGGGGCCAGATAGTCGAGGATCGGGCCGGCCTCGGCGGCGGACAGCGCGGGGCTGAGCGGGGCGAACACGGCGCCAAGACGGGCGGCGCCGGCGAACAGCTCGACCAGTCGCAGGCTGGTCGGCGCCCAGACGGCGAGCACGTCACCGTGTCCCACCCCGAGACCGGCGAGCGCGTTCGCCGTCCGGTTGGCCCGCTCGTCGAGCTCGTCGAAGCGCAGGCACGCCGAGCCCTGGGTCACCGCCGGGTGGGATCCGCGATCGGCCGCGGCGGCGGCGAGCGCCTCACCGAGCAGCAGCATCGACCCGTCCCCCCGCCCCGCCGCCCGCCGTGGCCTGACCCGCGGGACCGCCACCCGCCAGCTCGCCGAGCGGGTAGGCACCGGCGAGCTGCTGCTCGCTGTAGGTACCGCCCTGCGCGGCCGGGACGAACCAGCCGGTCGGGCACATCGTGAGGATCTCGACCAGGGAGAACCCGGCCCCGGCGAGCTGGCGCTCGAACGCCCGGCGCAGCATCCGCTTCGTCGTCGTGATGCCCGGACCGCTGTGCACCGCGCCGCGGGCGACATAGCCGACGCCGGACAGGCCGGCGATCATGTCGGCGACGGCGATCGGGTAGCCGTGGATCGCCGGGTCCCGGCCCTCGAGTGAGGTCTTGGTGCGCTGGCCGACGACGGTGGCCGCGGTCATGTGCCCGCCGGTGTCGCCGAACACGCCGTTGTTCAGCAGGACGCAGGTGACGTTCTCGCCGCGGGCGGCCGTGTGCAGCACCTCCTGCAGGCCCTCGTTGATCATGTCGCCGTCGCCCTGGATGGTGAACACGACCGCCTCGGGCCGCATCCGCCGGATGCCGGTGGCACACGACGGCGCGCGGCCGTGCAGGCACTGGAGGATGTCGACGTCCATCGTCGTGACGAACCCGCCGTAGCAGCCGTGGCCGACGACGCCGATCGCGCGGTCGGCGACGCCGAGTTCGTCGAGCACCTCCAGCAGCAGCCGCAGCGCCACCGGCTCGCCGCAGCCGGAGCAGAAGTGGTGCTCGGTCGACTGGAGCAGTCGGGGGCTCGCGGACGCGACCTTCTGCGCGCCGGCCGGCGGGCGGGACGGATCGGTGTCGAGGAGCACGAGCGGGGTCGAGGTCGGAGTCGAGGTCGGAGTCGAGGTCGGAGTCGAGGTCGGAGTCGAGGACGAGGCCGAGGGCAGAGTCGAGGGCGACGCCGGGGTCGCCGGCGGTTCGGTGCGGATCATCGGGCGGCCTCCAGACCGGTCGCGGCGAGGATGCGGGCCCGCACCGCCGGGACGTCGAGCAACGCGCCGTAGCGCAGGCCGGACTCGTCGGCGCTGATCCCGCCGATCGAGCGGATCTTCGAGCGGTCGCCGACGCTGAGGCGCACGTCGTCGACCATCTGGCCGGCGTTGACCTCGAAGACGAGGACGTACCGGCTGTCCTCGGTCGCCTCGGCGAGCGCCTCCTCCGGGAACGGCCACAGGGTGATCGGGCGGAACGTGCCGATCGACAGACCCTCGGCGCGCAGCTCCCGGGCGACGTGTTCGACGAACCCGGCGGCGGTGCCGAAGCTGACGACCATCACGTCCGCGTTCGGATGGTCGACCTCCCATCGCTGCTCGAGCCGGCGGATCTCGTCGAACTTCGCGGCGACGGCGCGCCAGTGGGCGTCCGGCCCCGGGCCGGGATCGAGGACCTTGCCCATGTTCCACGTCCAGTGCAGCTTGGAGCGACCGGACCCGCCGGCGCGGCCGTCGAGGGCCCAGTCCTTCGGCGGCAGCGGCCCGAGGTCCGGCACGTGCGGGGTGACGCCGACCTCGGTGTGGGCGATGAAGTGGTCGCCGTAGAACAGGGTCGGCACCCGGTAGAGGTCGGCCAGGTGGAACAGCAGGTGGGTGTGCTCGATCGCCTCGTGCACGTCCTTGGGGGCCAGCGCGATCGTCCGGTAGTCGCCCCACCCGCCGCCGCGGGTCGCCTGGAAGTAGTCCTGCTGGCTGCGGGCCATGTTGAAGAACACCAGCGGCGTCTCGTTCAGCGCCGACTCGGCGATCGCCTCCTGCATGAGCGCGAGGCCCTGGCCGCAGGAGCCGGTCGCCGCGCGGGCGCCGGTGGCGGCGGCGCCGATCGCCATGTTGGCGCCCTCGATCTCGCTCTCGGCGGCGACGCAGACCCGCTCGGGCCCGCGCATCAGCTTCGAGAAGCTCTCCAGCAGGTTCGTGAACGGGGACATCGGGTAGCCGGCGAAGAACCGGCAGCCGGCGTCGATCGACGCCCGCGCGACGGCCTCGCTGCCGCTGAGCAGCAGCGACGTGCCCTGGTCGGAGCCGACGCTGATCCCGGCCCCGGCCGAGGCGGACGGCGCGTCGGGGGTGGGGGGCGGCTGCGTGACGGTCATCGGGATTTCGCCGTGGATACCCCGGCCGTCAGGCCGGGGAGGAAACGGCGCCTCACACTGGAGCGCATACGCGGATCCTTTCGATAGAATAAAAGCATGTCTCGCTACCGGCTCGATCCGGCACCTGAACAGGTCGCTGGACTCGATGAGCACTGCGGGCATGCACGCTATGTGTGGAACCTTGCGGTCGAACAGCAGTCGTGGTGGACGCCCTACCGGGGAAAGACGCCGAACCATCTGGAACGTTGCCGGCAGTTGACCGACGCGCGGGCGGAGTCCGACTGGCTGCGCGCCGGGTCGCAGACCGTCCAACAGCAGGCGTTGCGGGACTTCGACCAGGCTATGCGGAACTTCTTCAACGGTTCACACAGGCGCCCTGCCTACCGGAAACGCGGACAGTCCGAGGGCTTCCAGGTCGTGGGGAAAAACGCCAGGGTCGAGAAGGTGAACCGGCGATGGTCTCAATGCTGGGTGCCGAAGGTCGGCTGGGTGAAGTTCCGCGTGTCGCGGAAGGTCCCGGACTTCAGGTCCTACCGGGTCACCCTGGACCGTGCGGGCCGGTGGCATGTCGCGTTCGCCGTCGTACCCGAACCGATCCCGGCACCGGGAACCGGCGAGGTAGTCGGTGTGGACCGGGGTGTGGCCGTGTCCGCCGCCCTGTCGACCGGGGAGATGCTGGCCTGCCCCGGGCTGCGACCGAAGGAAGCGGAGCGGCTCCACGGGCTGCAACGCCGGTTCGCGCACGCGAAGCGTGGCAGCGCGCGGCGCGGCCACCTCAAGGTCCGGATCGCCCGGGTCAAGGCCCGGGAGGTCGACCGGCGGAAGGACTGGGCGGAGAAGACCTCCACCGATCTGGCTCGACGGTACGACCTGATCCGCGTCGAAGATCTGAACATTCGGGGCATGACCCGCTCCGCCCGTGGCACGGTGGCCGAGCCGGGGCGGAACGTGGCGCAGAAAGCCGGGCTGAACCGGGGGATCCTCGCCAACGGTTGGGGGCTGCTCGTGCAACGGTTGGAACAGAAAGCCCCCGGCCGGATCGAACGCGTCCCGGCCGCCTCTACGAGTCGGCGTTGCTCGACCTGCGGGCACACGGCGCCCGGGAACCGCGAGAGCCAAGCGGTATTCCGATGCGCGGCCTGCGGGCACACGGCCAATGCTGATGTGAACGCTGCTATGAACATCGCCGCAGGACGTGCGGTGACCGCGCGGGGAGGCGCCGGGTTGCCGGTGCCCGTGAACCGCGAACCTCAACACTGCGCACCCCCTTTGGTGGGCGTGTAGGAGTTGGAATCCCCCGCGTTCACGCGGGGGAGGACGTCAAGCCGAGTCCTCCGGCGGGGGTCGGGGGCCGGCCGCGGCTGGCGGGTCGTCCTGTGGCTGCTCGGACGGCTGGTCGTCCTGGTACCGGTAGACCTCGAACACGTAGTCGGGGCAGACCGCGTGGCACAGGCCGCAGGCGATGCAGCCGGGTTCGAGCAGCGGGAAGCGGAAGCCGGCGTCGTTGACCTCGGTCGACATCGACAGCACGTCCACCGGGCAGGCGATGACGCACAGCTCGCAGCCCTTGCACCGCGCCGCGGCTACCGTGACGGTCCCGTGGAACCGCCCCGGCGCCGGCGCCGGAGCGCTCACGCCCCCACCACCGTCGTCTCGTTCGGCGCGCCGGTCCCGGTGGGCGGGAGCAGCGGTTCGGGTAGCGGCGCCACCAGGGAGGCGCCGAAGCGGATCGCCGCCAGGTTCGCGGCCACGCTCTGGCGGCGGTAGGCCGGGATGGAGCTCTCCATCGCCGCGCACAGCGCCTCGACGGGCGCGAGGCCGGTTAGCGCGGCGAACGCGCCGATGATCACCAGGCTGGCCGTCATCGGCGCGCCGGTGTCGAGGGCATGGCGGGTGGCCGGGATCTCGACCACCTGGAAGCCCTCCGGCCGCGGCGCCTCCCAGAGCGTCGAATTGATCATGACGACGCCCCCCGGCCGGATCCGGCGGGACAGCGACGGCCAGTACCGGTCGTGCATGGCGACGAGGCTGCCCGCCGTCGGCACGACGGGCAGCGCCCGCAGCCGGGACGTGCCGACGACGAGCGTCGCGGTGGACACGCCGCCGCGCATCTCGCCGCCGACCTCGGAGGTGTACTGCACCTCGCGGCCGGAGCGCAGCGCGCCGAGCGCCAGTGTCCGGGCGGCGAGCTGGATACCCTGCCCGCCGATTCCTGTGATCAGAGTCTCACTCTGCATGACCCTCCTCGACCCTCGCATGTCGTGCGTTGTGGTAATACCACTCCGCCGTGGACGGGTTCAACATTTTGAATCTAAAATCCGAACAGATGGTTCCGCGGATGCGGACGGAGATCGACCGGTCGCTGCCGGCCGGCGCGGTCACCCGCCCCGGTGGGCCGACGCCCGCCCCGGCCGGTGCGCGGGACGTCGGCGAGGATGGCGTTGGGGCCGGCATGGAGGGCGGGAGCGGAGCAGGGTGAAGGACGACGGGCCGAGTGAGGGCAGGGGCGGCGACCGCGCGGGCGGGCGCAGCCGACTGCCCCGCGGACGGATCAGCCGGGACGTCGCCGACCGCATCGCCGAGAAGATCTTCTCCGGCGAGTACCCCTACCCCGGGCGCATCGACCTGGACGCCGTCGCCGCCGAGCTCGGGGTGAGCCGCGTGCCGGTCCGGGAGGCGCTCGCCAGCCTGGAGCGCGACGGCCTCGTGCAGGTCGAGTTCTACCGCGGTGCCTACGTCGCCCCGCTCACCTCGGCGATGATCCAGGACAACTTCGAGCTGTACGGCATGCTGACGAGCCTGGCCGCGCATCGCGCCGCGGAGCTGATCACCGACGGCGAGCTCGACGGCCTGGCCACGACGCTCGCCGCGGCGGGTCAACCCGCCATCCCGACCGAGGAGTTCTTCCGGCTGGCCTACGCCTTTCGCCGCGAGGTGCACCGCATCGGCGGCACGCCCCGCCTGCGCCAGCTGCTGGGTTCGTTCCGGACGATCCTCGCGGCGGCCGGGCGCGCCACCGTCGGCGAGCACCGCGACACCGGGCTCGCGGGCCTGCGCGCCGAATGGGAGTCGCTGCACGCCCGCGACCCGGAGGCCGCGGCGCGGGAGGCGTTCACCAGCATGCGCCGCACCGGCGAGGAGATCGTCGCCGTGCTGCGGGCGCACGGCGTGCTCCGGGAGGACGCGGTGGCGCCCGACGTCGCGGCCCGCGCGCATCCCGGCGACTTCTACGCCCGGGTGCTCGGCGGCCTGACCACCCGAGGACTCACCGCCGGCTGACCGTCACCGCCGCACGGTGACGGTCACGACGCGGCACGGGGGGATGACCGGCGACCAGCGGCCGCCCGCGCGGCGGCCTCGAGCAGGGAGGTGACGATGCGACGGGACGGGAAGGCGGGTGATGCCCGCACGGCCTTCGGGGTGGTGCGCCGGCGCTGGGCGTTTGTCGCTGGTTCGGCGGGCCAGACGTAGCGATGGGGGCTGCGCGCCAGCCGGGCCCCTCCGTTCTCATCGAGCCTGATGTGGTGCGACACGACGTGTTGATGCAGTACGTCGTAGGTGTCGAGAGCGATGTAGTCAGGGTCGGACTGCCAGACCACGGCCTGCTGGCCCGGGGGAAGCTTGCGCAGCTCCGGCGCCCACAGTTCGATCACGAACCGGCCGCCGGGGACGAGGTGACGGGCGGCGTTACGGAAGCAGGCGACCTGCTCAGGTTGCGTCAGCAGGTTGGAGATCGTGTTGTAGACGAGGTAGACGAGCGTGTAGGTGCCCGGGGCGACCGCCGTCGCCATGTCTCCGACGACGACCGGGATCGTCGCCTCGTCTGCCTTGGCACGTAGCCGGTCGATCATCGGGCGGGACAGTTCGATCCCGGTGACAGGCACTCCGCGCTCGGCGAGCGGGACGGCTATCCGGCCGGTTCCGATGGCGAACTCCAACGCCCGCCCGGTCCCCGCGAGCCCTGCCAGGCGGTCCACGGTCGGCCCCACTACTGCGGGGGCGAACATGCCGGCGCCCGGCATGTCATAGCACTGAGCGGTATCAGCGTCCCAGGTCTCCTGCCGCTGCACGGTGCCAACGATTACCCCGGGGCATGGGCGGCTGTCCATCGGGTTTGACCGCCGGTCGATAGGCGGTGACGGACACTGGTCGCATCAGGCCGAACGTTCGGCGATGAACACGAACTCACGCCCCGGGCGGTCCGGTGCCTCCCGCACGTCGAGGATCTTCTCATCTTGCGCTGACGCCACCACTCCACACGCTCTGTCGCGCTGATCCAAAGAGTAGAGACGAGTCCGAGCTCGCCAACTGGCTTCTCGGCCCGTTCGCCGGCGCTCGCCAACAAGGGCGAACCGCCAGCGTCGCCTGTGCTGGCTGGCCGACAGCCGCCGCGGCGTCGCCCGTGCCGCGCCGGCCCCCGCCCGCCGCCGGTGGATAGCGGCGATATCTTGACTCTCCCCAGATGACCTGACAGTGTGACGTGCGTGACAGATCCGCCTTCATCGTGCCTCGTCGGCCCGAGGCGGGGTGAGCCGTGCACCTCGGTGGCCGGTCGTGTCACGACAGGTCGCGTGCACGCGCGCCGCGGCAGATGTCAGTTCCCGCGCCGGGCCCCACAGCCCGGGGACGTCCGTCCGGACGGCCCAGCCCGGCGCTGCCCGGAGGAGAGGCCAGCGCATGAGTAGCCCCCAGGCCGGCACGATGCCGGTCTTCTGCGTCGCGCACATGCTGGAATCGTGGGACGAGCGCCACCCGCAGGCGGCCTTCGTCGAACTCTCCGGCCAGGACGCCCCCGCCCGGCCCGACGGGACACCGGTGGTCGCCCGCCGCGAGGAGATGATCGAGTTCCTGCGCCACCCGGCTGTGCGGGCCACCGACGGCGTCCACTACAACATGGGTGCCCAGCGGCCGCTCATCCCGCTGGACCTGGACGGCGAGACCCACCGCAAGTACCGCAGGCTCCTGGACCCCCTGTTCACGCCGAAGCAGGTGGCGCGGCTGGAGTCGAAGATCCGCGCCCGGACCAACGCCCTGATCGACGCGTTCGCCGACGCCGGCGAGGCCGAGCTGATGTTCGGGCTGTGCGCGACGCTGCCGACCCACATCTTCATCGATCTGCTCGGGCTGCCGCTCGAGGATCTGCCGATCTTCCTCGAGTTCAAGGAATCGGTCGTTCGCCCCCAGGGCGCCACCGTCGAGGAACAGCAGGCGAACAGCCGCGCCGCCGGCCAGCGCATGTACGACTACCTCGCCGACGTCCTCGCGCAGCGGCGCGCCGAGGAGGCCGGCGACGACCTCATCGGCGGCTTCCTGACCGCTGAGGTCGAGGGCGCCCGGCTGACCGACACCGAGATCGTCGACATCTGCTACCTGCTGGTCATCGCCGGGCTGGACACGGTGACGTGCTCGCTGTCCTGCATGCTCGCGTGGTTCGCGGAGCATCCCGAGGAGCGCCGGCGGGTGGTGTCGCAGCCGGAGCTGCTCGCCAGGGCGGTCGAGGAGCTCATGCGCTTCGAGTCCCCGGTGCCGCTCGCCCACCGCTGGGTGACCGAGGACATCGAGGTCGCCGGGCGCCGGTTCGCCGCCGGCACCATGGTGGAGGTTCTCTGGGCGGCGGCCAACGTGGACCCCGCGGCGTTCCCCGACCCGCTCGCCGTCGATCTCGACCGCGCCCGCAACCCGCATGTCGGCTTCGCGGCCGGACCGCACCGCTGCCTGGGCTCCAACCTCGCCCGGCTCGAGCTCCGCGTGGCGCTGGAGGAGTTCCACCGCCGCATCCCGGAGTACGAGATCACCCCGGGCCAGGAGGTCGTCTACACCAACTACGGAGTCCGGGCGGCGGTCCATCTGCCCATCACGTTCCCGGTCTCCTGAACGGTCCGCGCCCGGGTTCGGGGCGCGACGGGCGGACGACGCGGTCGGCCGCGGCACATCATCACAGTCCGAGAAAGGTGGAGTACGTTCATGTCGCTCGACTTCGAGCCCGAGGGCCGGCTGTACATCGACGGGCAGTTCCGCGAGGCGGCCGGCGGCGGGCGCTTCGAGGTGATCAACCCGGCGGACGAGACCGTCGTCGGCACCGCCGCCGACGGGCAGGCCGAGGATGTCGCCGCCGCGGTCACGGCGGCGCGCCGCGCCGCGGACGAGACCTCCTGGGCCACCGATCACGCCTTCCGCCAGCGGGTCCTGCGCCAGCTGCAGGACGCGCTGGCCAAGGAGGCGGCGGCCCTCAAGGCGGTGCAGATCGCCGAGGCGGGCACGCCGGCGTCCAACATCGGCGCTCACATCGACGTGATGACCGGCGACATGAGCTACTTCAACGACCTCATCGGCCGCTTCCCCTGGGAGACGGACTTCGGGGTCCACGAGGGCGTCATGGGCCTGCCGAGCAACCGGCACGTGCGCTACGAGCCGTACGGCGTGGTCGGCGCGATCACGCCGTGGAACGCGCCGTTCATGACCGACCTCTGGAAGATCCACCACGCGCTGTCGACCGGCAACACCGTCGTGCTGAAGACGGCCCCGGACACGCCGCTGACCGGCTCGCTCCTCGCGAGGATCGCGCACGAGCACACCGACATCCCGGCGGGCGTGCTCAACATCCTCAGCTCGGAGGACAAGGCGGCCGCGGGCGAGGCGCTGACCGGCGACCCGCGGGTCGACATGTACCACTTCACCGGATCGCCGGCCGTGGGTCAGCGCATCTACGAGCGCGGCGCCGTCGGCATCCGCAAGGTATGCCTGGAGCTCGGCGGCAAGTCCGCGAACATCATCCTCGACGACGCCGACCTCGCGGTCGCCCTGCCGCTCGCGGTCGGCATGTGCATGTCGAACTCCGGGCAGGGCTGCGCGCTGGCCACCCGGCTCGTCGTGCACGCCAGCCGCTACGACGAAGTGGTCGAGGGTCTCACCGAGGCGCTGCGTCACCTGCCCTGGGGCGACCCGACCGACCCGACCAACGTCGTCGGCCCGATCATCAACGCCGCCCAGCTCGCCCGGATGGAGGGCATGGTCGACCGGGCCCGCGAGGCCGGCGCCCGCACCACCGTCGGCGGCAGGCGCGGCGCGTCGCCGACGAACGGCAGGGGCTTCTGGTACGAGCCGACGCTGGTCGCCGACGTCCACGAGGACGCCGAGATCGCCCAGCTCGAGGTGTTCGGCCCGGTGCTGACCGTTGTGAAGTACGACGGCGACGACGACGAGGCGGTGCGGGTGGCGAACAACTCCCGCTACGGCCTGTCCGCCTACGTCCAGACGCAGGACCCGGAGCGGGCTTGGCGGGTCGCGAACCGGCTGAAGGCGGGCACGGTCAACATCGGTCCGTCGTTCTACCTGTCGCCGGACACGCCGTTCGGCGGCTACGGGATCAGCGGTGTCGGCCGTGAGCACGGCGAGGACGGGTTCCGCGAGTACCTGCAGGCGAAGACGATCGCGAGCCCCGGCGTGGCCGGCGGCGCGGGCGCGAAGGGCGCACAGGCATGAGCGGGCGGCTGGCGGACAAGACCATCCTGATCACCGGCGCCGGTTCCGGCCTCGGTCGGGAGAGCTCCCTGCTGTTCGCGTCCGAGGGCGCGAGGATCGTGGTCACCGACGTCGTTCCCGCCCGGGTCGACCGGGTCGTGTCCGAGATCAAGGACGCGGGCGGCCAGGCCGTCGGGATCAAGGCCGACGTGCGCGAGTTCGACGAGCTGACGAGCGCCGTGGACCTCGCGGTCTCGTCGTTCGGCCGCGTCGACGGGCTGATGTGCTCGGCCGGCGTGCCCGAGGAGGGCTTCGGCACGCTCGCGTTCGAGGACATCTCCGTCGAGGGCTTCACCTCGATGCTCGCGGTCAACCTCACCGGCGTGTTCCTCGCCGCCAAGGCCGTCGTGCCGCAGATGAAGAAGCAGCGTGGCGGCACGATCCTCGCGGTGTCGTCCATGGCCGGCTACGTCGCCTACCCCGGTTTCCCCGGCTACGCCGCCGCCAAGCACGGCGTGAACGGCCTGGTCAAGGGCATGTCGCTGTCCCTGGGCGGCTATGGGATCCGGGCGAACGCGCTGTGTCCGGCGCACGGCATGAGCATCAACTTCGCGATGCCGCCGGACGCGGAGGTGCTCGGGAAGAGCTACGAGGAGATGCAGCCCTGGGACTCGGCGCAGACGTCGATCCCGCTCAAGCTGTCGCGCCCGCCGTCCCTGCGCGACAACGCCTACGCGGCGCTGTACCTCATCTGCGACGAGTCCGCCTACATGTCGGGCGTCTGCCTGCCGGCGACGGACGGCGGCAACCTCGCCAGGACCTCGATCATCATGCCGGGTGACCTGGACGGGAGCGCGGGCGTCCTGCCCGCGAACCTGCAGGAGGACATCGCCGGCGCCGCCGGGGCGTAACACCGGGCCCGCCCACCCACCCACCGGAGCACCCACCACCAGTGCAGGGGAGAGCAGATGGGCTTACTCGACGGACGGGTCGCGTTCATCACCGGCGCCGCCCGTGGCCAGGGCCGCAGTCACGCCGTCCGGTTCGCGCGTGAGGGCGCGTCGATCATCGCGATCGACATCGCCGGGCCGGCGTCGCCGCACAACACCTACCCCGCGGCGACGTCCGACGACCTGGCCGAGACGGTGCGGCTGGTCGAGACCGAGGGCGGGAAGATCGTCGCCCGCCCGGGTGACGTGCGCGACTCGAAGGCGCTCGACGACGTGCTCGCCGAGGGGGTGGCGGCCTTCGGCGGGCGGCTCGACGTCGTGGTCGCCAACGCCGGCATCAACAACTGGGGCCGGTTCTGGGAGCTGTCCGACGAACAGTGGCAGACGGTGATCGACATCAATCTCACCGGCGTGTGGCGGACGTTGCGGTCCGCCACACCGCACATGATCGCGGCCGGCAACGGTGGGTCGATCATCACGGTGAGCTCGGCGGCGGGCCTCAAGTCGCTGCCGGCGGAGGCGCACTACAGTGCGGCCAAGCACGGCGTCGTCGGTCTGACCAAGGCGGCGGCGATCGAGCTCGGCGAGTACAACATCCGGGTGAACTCGGTGCATCCCTGGGCGGTCGCCACCCCGATGGGCGAGGATCCGACCGTCGAGAAGATCCTCGGGGACCATCCCGCCTACGCCGTGTCGTTCGGCAGCATGCTGCCGAACCTGCCGGTCGCCGATGCCAACGACATCTCGGACGCGGTCCTGTGGCTCGCTTGCGACCTGTCCCGGTCGGTGACGGCCACCCAGCTCACGGTGGACATGGGCGCGACGAAGACCTGACCGAGGGCGGCAGCCGGTAGGCGTGCCGCCGCTGCCCGGTCGGGACGGGTTCGTCCCGACCGGGGTTCTCGCGCGACCCGAACGCTACAGCGTGCTCGCCAGCCGGCCCGCGAGCACCCGGGTGAACCGGGACGGATCCCGCAGGTCGCCACCCTCGGCGAGCAGCGCCATGTCGTAGAGCAGCTCGACCGTCTCCGCGAGCGCGGTCGACCCGGCGTCCTGCTCGTGGGTACGACGCAGGCCCGCGACCAGCGGATGGGTGGGGTTCACCTCGAGGATGCGGCGCTGGTGCGGCACGTTCTGCCCCATCGCCCGGTACATCTTCTCCAGCGCCGGGGTCATGTCGAAGGTGTCGCCGACGACGCAGGCCGGCGACGTCGTCAGCCGCGAGGACAGCCGGACCTCCTTGACCTCGTCCTTCAGCCGCTCGGTCATCCAGGTGAGCAGCTCGGCGAACTCCTTGCGCTGCTCGTCACGCTCGGCCTCGGCGTCCTTGCGCTCGTCGTCGGAGTCGAGATCGACCTGGCCCTTGGCGATCGACTTCAGCGGGTGGTCGTCGACCCGGCCGACCCGCTCGACCCAGACCTCGTCGACCGGGTCCGTCAGGATGAGCACCTCGTAGCCACGCGCCGCGAACGCCTCCATGTGCGGGGAGTTCTCGATCGTCGCCCGGGAGTCGCCGGTCAGGTAGTAGATCTCGGTCTGGCCGTCCTTCATCCGCTCCACGTACTCGCGCAGCGTCGTGGTCTGCTCCGGGTCGCGGGTGGAGGCGACGGAGACGATGTCGAGGATCGCCTTCTCGTTCTCGGTGTCCTCGAGCAGGCCCTCCTTGACCGCGGCGCCGAACTCGGTCCAGAAGGTGCGGTACTTCTCGGGCTCGTTCTCGCGCAGGTTCGCGACGGCGGCGAGCACCTTGCGCACCAGCCGGCGGCGCACCTGCTGGATCCGGCGGTCCTGCTGGAGGATCTCGCGGGAGATGTTCAGCGACAGGTCCCGCGCGTCGACGACGCCCTTGACGAAGCGCAGGTAGTTCGGCAGCAGCGCCTCGCAGTCCGCCATGATGAACACGCGCTTGACGTAGAGCTGCACGCCGCGCTTCGCGTCGCGGGTGTAGAGGTCCAGCGGCGCCCGGGACGGGATGAACAGCAGCGCCTCGTACTCGAAGGTCCCCTCGCCCTTCATCTGGATGACCTCGAGCGGGTCGGTCCAGTCGTGGCTGAGGTGGCGGTAGAGCTCGTTGTACTCGGCCGCCTCGACCTCGTCGCGCGGACGGGCCCACAGCGCCTTCATCGAGTTGAGCGTCTCGATCTCGGTCACCGTCGCTGCGGCGCCCGCCGCGGTGTCCGCGCCGTCGCCGCTCGCGCCACCGTCCGCGCCGTCGGTCTCCTCTCCCGCCGTGGCGGGGGCGGGCCGCTCGACGGCCATCCTGATCGGCCAGGCGATGAAGTCGGAGTACTTCTTGACGATCTCGCGGATCTTGTACTCGTCGGTGTAGTCGAACAGCCGGTCCTCGGCGTCCTCGGGCTTGAGGTGCACGGTGACCGCGGTGCCGTGCGGCACGTCGTCGACGTCCTTGATGACGTAGGTGCCCTCGCCGGAGGACTCCCACCGGGTGCCGCCCGGCTCGCCGGCCTTGCGGGTCACCAGCGTGACCGTGTCCGCCACCATGAACGTGGCGTAGAAGCCGACGCCGAACTGGCCGATGAGGTCGGCGGAGGCGGCGGCGTCGGCGGACTCCCGCAGCTTGCGCAGCAGCTCCGCCGTGCCCGACCGGGCGATCGTGCCGATGAGCCCGACGACGTCCTCGCGGGACATCCCGATCCCGTTGTCCCGGATGGTCAGGGTCCGGCTGTCCCGGTCGACCTCGATGTCGATGTGCGGGTCCTCGGCGTCCTCACGCAGGCTCTGGTCGACGAGCGCGGCGATGCGCAGCTTGTCGAGCGCGTCAGACGCGTTGGAGATCAGCTCCCGTAGGAACACGTCCTTGTCGGAATAGATCGAGTGCACCATCAGGCGCAGCAGCGCACGCGCCTCGGCCTGGAACTCCAACGTCTCGACCCGGCTGCTCACGGGGTTCCTCCATGCGGACACGGATGATGGACGGAAAGCACACAACCGATCAACCGCGAACACCGGCTGGGACGCCCCCGACAGGCATGCGCGACGGACTGCCAGGCCCGCGTGGCCCGGCGCGATCGGCGCAGGAAATCCTACCGGTTGCCAGTCCGCGGCCCGACGGAACCGCCCGAGCCGGACATGCTGGGCTCTAGAAGAGACCGGCGGCGGAGCTGGTGGGCAGCGGCCAGTCGGGGACGAGGGTCAGCTCGCCGAGCTCGTCGGGGCGCAGCTCGGGCAGGCGCACCGCGGCGTCGAGGAAACGGTCCTGTTCGTCGGTGGACACGACGCCCTCGGCGAGGCGGCGGAACTTCGCCACGTACTCGGGCCGCCCGAACGGCCGGGCGCCGAGCGGATGCGCGTCGGCGACGGCGATCTCGTCCTCGACGACCGAGCCGTCCGCCAGAGTCACGACGACCCTACCGCCAAAGGCCTTCTCGGCGGGGTCCGTCGCGTGGTAGCGCCGGGTCCACTCCGGATCCTCGACCGTGGTGATCTTCCGCCACAGCTCGACGGTGTCCGGCCGGGCGGCCCGCTCGGGGGTGTAGGAGCGCTCGTGATGCCAGTCCCGGTCCTGCAGGGCGACGGCGAGGATGTACGGGATCGAGTGGTCGAGGGTCTCCCGGCTCGCCGTCGGGTCGTACTTCTGCGGGTCGTTCGCCCCCGAGCCGATGACGTGGTGGGTGTGATGGCTGGTGTGCAGGACGATGGACCGCACGCTCGCCAGGGTGTCGCCGAGGCGCGGGCCGAGCCGGCGGGCCAGGTCGATGAGAGCCTGGCTCTGGTACTCGGCCGAATGCTCCTTGGTGTAGGTGTCGAGAATGCCCCGCTTGGGCTCGCTGGGGCCGGGCAGGCCGACGACGTACTGTGCCTGCGGGCCATCGAGCAGCCAGGCGATCACGCCGTCCTCGCCCTCGTAGATCGGCGACGGCGCGCCCTGGCCGCGCATCGCCCGGTCGACCGCCTCGACGGCGATCTTGCCGGCGAACGCGGGGGCGTACGCCTTCCAACTCGAGATCTCGCCCTTGCGGGACTGGCGGGTCGTCGTCGTGGTGTGCAGCGCCTGCCCGACCGCCTGGTAGATCGTCTCCGTCTGCAGGCCGAGCGCCGTCCCGATCCCGGCCGCGGCCGACGGCCCGAGATGCGCGATGTGGTCGATCCTGTGCTTGTGCAGGGAGATCGCCCGGACCAGGGCCACCTGGATCTCGTAGCCGGTCGCGATGCCGCGCAGCAGCTCGCGCCCCCCGAGCCCGGTGTGCTGGGCGGCCGCGAGGATCGGCGGGATGTTGTCGCCGGGATGGGAGTACTCGGCGGCGAGGAACGTGTCGTGGAAGTCCAGCTCACGCACCGCGACACCATTGGCCCAGGCCGCCCACTCGGGCGAGACCCGGGTCGCGGGCGGCAGGCCGAACACCGTGGCGCCGGGCCGGCCGGACGGCGGCGCGTGCCGCGTCGCCTGCTCCCGTGCCGCCGTGACCGGCCCTCGGGCCAGCGACGCGGCCGCCACGGCGGCGTTGTCGATCACGCGGTTGACGACCATCGCGGCCACCTCGTCGGTGACCTCCACCGGATCCGCCGCGACCGCCGCGATCTTCCAGGCGAGCTGCTCCTCCCGGACGAAGCGCTCCTCACTGCGGTAGACACGCACCTTGTGCTCAGCCATGCGGGCTCACCTCGCGACAGCCAGGACGCGGGCAAGATCGACCTGGCTCATCGCGCCGCCTTCCCGCAGCCGCCGCCGCGCGCCGGCGAACATCTTGTCCACGAGGTCCGACGCTACCTCCCCGCGGAGATCCACCCCATTGACAGAATTGGCAGATCCGGCGTTCCGCTGGAGAGTCCTGACTCCCGACGCCGGCCGCCGCCCGGTGCGTCTGACGAGGGCGGGTCACCGCGGGGAGATGACGGAATCCGCGGGCCTTCCCGCCCGATCCGCGCGGCGCAGTCCGCCGGCCCGGCCACGGGAGGTGGTGCCGGCCCACGCTGACGGGCGGGCGCGAAAACTGGTTTGCCGGCCGCGGCCGAGCATGGCAGGGTGATCGGGTTCGTGTTGCCGTCCCGAGGAGTTGCCGGTGCTCCGCTGAGGTGCCCCGCCAGGGCGTGACCCGCCACGGTCGCGTCGCCGGTACCACCTCGGAGGACACGTATGTCCACGCAACTCTCCCTGGACGCTGTCAGCAAGTCGTATGACCACCGCCCCGTGCTGGTGGCCGCCTCCTGTGCGCTGCCCACCGGTGGTTGCACCGGGGTGATCGGCGAGAACGGATCCGGCAAGAGCACGGTGCTGCGGATGCTCGCCGGGCGGGAGACGCCCGACGAGGGTCGGGTGATCGTCCAGGCCGACGGGGGTGTCGGCCACCTCGCCCAGGAGGCGCCGATGCCGGCGGGCTGGACGGTGGGCGACGCCATCAATGACGCGCTGGCCGACCTGCGCGCGATCGAGTTCAGGCTGCGCGTGCTGGAAGCCGTGATGGCCGGCGCCGCCGCGCCGGACGCCCCTGGCGGGCCCGACGCGCAGCAGGCCGCGCTCGCCGAGTACGGCACCCTGCTGACCACCTTCGACCTGCGCGGCG
Organism: Frankia sp. RB5; assembly: GCF_059816245.1. NCBI lineage: Bacteria > Bacillati > Actinomycetota > Actinomycetes > Frankiales > Frankiaceae > Frankia > Frankia sp. RB5. The sequence goes on along the minus strand of NZ_JCBATA010000012.1, from coordinate 100,617 downwards.
GCTATGACGCCGATGCCCGCGTCGAACGGGTCCTGCACGGCGTCGGGCTGCGCGGGCTGGAGCGCGAGCGGCCGGTGGGGACGCTCTCCGGCGGTCAGCAGGCCCGGCTGCGCCTGGCCTGCGTGCTCAGTGCCGGGCGGGAGGTACTGCTGCTCGACGAGCCGACGAACCACCTCGACGACGAGGCGCTGACCTGGCTCGCGACGCACCTGCGCACGCGCGGCGGCACGACCGTCGTCGTCTCCCACGACCGCGTCTTCCTCGACCAGACGGTCGACACCCTCGTCGAGGTCGACGCCGAGCGGCACACCCTGTCCCGCTACGGCGACGGCTACGCCGGCTATCTCGCCGCGCGCCGGGCCGCCCGTGCCCGCCAGGCCCAGACGTACGCCACCTGGCAGGCCGATGTCGACCGTCAACGGGAAGCCGTCGCCGTCACATCACGCCGGGTGTCACACCGCGCGCCGACCGACCGCAACAAGATGTCCTACGGCCTCGCCGGCGACCGGGTCCAGCAGGCGGTCGCGAGCCGCGTGCGCAACGCCGAGGAGCGCCTGCGCCGCCTGCTCGACGCCCCCGTCCCGCCCCCGCCCGCACCCCTGCGCTTCACCCTGCCGACCCAGCACGCCCACCCGGCCCACCACGGCCTGCCGGGCCGGCACGGCCACCCGACCCAGTACGGCCCGCCGGGCCAACGTCCGAGAACAGCGGCCGGCGCCGGGCCGTCGCCGTCCACCGCCGCGGCGAACGCGCCGGCATCCGGGACCCTGGTGCAGGCCGTCGGCGTGACGGTCGCCGGGCGGCTGGCACCGACCGACCTCACCGTCGGCGCCGGCGAGCGGGTGCTCGTCGACGGGGCCAACGGCGCGGGCAAGACCACCCTGCTGCGGCTGCTGGCCGGGGAGCTGCGCCCCGACGAGGGCCAGCTCACCCGGCGGGGCACGATCGGCTATCTCCCCCAGCAGGTCGCCCACGCCCGCCCGGACGACACGTTGCTCGCCGCGTTCGCCCGTGGCCGGGCCGGCGGTCCGGCCGAGCACGCCCAGGCGCTGCTCGCCTTTGGCCTGTTCACGCCCGACCAGCTCGCGGTGCCGGTCGCGCGGGCGTCCGCCGGCCAGCGCCAGCGGCTCGCCCTCGCCCAGGTGCTGCGCGATCCCGTCGACGTCCTGCTCCTCGACGAGCCCACCAACCATCTGTCCCTCGCCCTCGTCGACGAACTGGAGTCCGCGCTCGACGCCTACCCCGGCGCGATCGTCCTCGTCAGCCACGACCGCTGGATCCGGCGCCGATGGCACGGAGCCCGCCTGTCGCTGAGCACGCCCACGACGACAAGCACGCCCACGACGACAAGCACGCCCACGACGACAAGCACGCCCACGACGACGAGCATGCCTGCGACGACGAGCATGCCTGCGACGACGAGCATGCCTGCGACGATGGGGCCGCCCGCGACGACGCCTTCGGACGCCTCGGCCTACCGGAGCTGATCTCCAGCATCCACCCGGTGGCCGCCGGCGGGTAGGCACCGCGACCCGCGCTGCACGCTACGTTTCCCGGTCAGTCGATCGTGCTCGGGACGACGGCACCGGCGTGCTCGAGGCGGGCGATCTCGTCGGCGGTGTGGCCGAGCTCGGCGAGCAGGGCGTGGTTGTTCTCGCCGCGCACGCAGGGCACGCCAAGCCGGCTCGGCGTCTCGGAGAAGGTGACGCACGGTGCCGCCCTGACCAGGTCACCGAACAGCGGATGCGCGTAGACGGTGGTCAGGCCGGCGTCGCGCAGCCTGGCGTCGAAGCTGGTCACGATGGCATGCCCGCGCAGGTCCGCCTCCACGCAGCCGACGCCGGCCGCCACCAGGGCGCGCTCCCACTCGGCGGCCGGGCGCTCGGCGAAACGCTCGGCGAGCAGGGCGGCGAGCACGTCGTCGTGCTCGGCGCGGGCGGTCGCGGTGGCGAAGCGCGCGTCGTCGTCCGGCGCGGGCAGGCCGAGCTCGGCGAACAGCGCGCGCAGTTCCGGTTCGGACCGCACGACCAGGCAGACGTAGGAGCCGGCGGCGGCCGGGTAGCAGCGGCCCAGCGCGCAGGTACCCCACGCCTCCTCGTCGACGATCGGGGCGGGAGGCTTGTCGGCGTAGGTACAGAAGTCGTCGCTGTAGGCGAAGGCGTTCGCGGCGATCATCGAGGTGTTCAGGCGCTGGCCGATGCCGGTGCGCCGCTGGTGGTAGATACCCAGCGCGAGGGCGGCGAGCAGGGAGAGGGCGGCGTTGGAGTCGCCGTCGACGACCTGCCCGAGGCGCGGGATGACGATGGCCTGCAGCTCGATGACGGACATGTCGAGGCTGCGGGACGGCTCGGTCCAGTGCCCGACCTGCCGGCCGAAGCTGCCGCCGACGGCCTGCGCGGCCTGCGCGTACAGCGCCCGATGGGCGTAGGGGCCCTCGGTGCCGTAGCCGGCGGCGTGGACGTAGAGCAGCCGGGGGTTCAGCGCGCGCAGCTCCTTCTCGCCGAGGCCGAGACGCTCGGCGACGCCGCTGCGGAAGCCGGTGACGAACACGTCGGCGGTCGCGATGAGGCGGTGCGCGACGCGACGGCCCTCCTCGCTGCGCAGGTTCACCGACAGACTTTCCTTGCCCGCCGTGGTCTTCGCCGTGGCGACCTCGGGGCCGAAGGACATCCGGTGCGGGTCACCTGCGCCGTCCTCGATCTTGATGACGCGGGCGCCGAGCTCGGCCAGCATCACCGTCGCGTAGGGCATGGCGTAGAAGTAGCCGAACTCGACGATGGTCGTACCCGCGAACGGCGGCGCCTGTGGGTTGGCATCAGGCCCACCCGCGCCACCGTCCCCGTCACCACCGTACCCGTCACCACCAGCCGCGACGCCCCCACCAGCCGCGGCGGTGACGCCAGCCGGGACCGCCCCGCCGGCCGGCATGGGAGAGGTGGCCGGGGCTGCCGGCTCGGCCTCGGCGTTGTCGTCGGGGGCCCAGGCGGCGGGTTCGCCGAGGGCGGGGGCGGACCGGCGCGGGTCCATCGGCGTCGCGGAGAAGTGCCCGATCGGGCCGACCTCGCGCACCGGACCGAGCCACGGGTCGTCGATGGTGATGACGTCGCCGTTGTGCACGATCTGCGGATGGTCCAGGCCCTGCTCCGGCGTGCGTGACACCTCGAAGGCGATGTCGGGGCTCGCGAGCAGACGGGGCATCCAGTGCTCGAGGTCGCGGGACCGGAAGGCCGCCAGCAGCAGGTCCTCCCACTCCTGGGCGATCTCGGCGGTGGCGAAGGTCGGCATGCCCGCGAACCGGGCGTCGGCCTCGACGATGTCGAGGATCCCCGCGGCCTCGCACAGCGCCCGCGCCTGGTGGCCCAGCATCGTCGAGGTCTGGATGAAGCGGCTGTCCTTCGTGGCGACCAGCACGCCGTAGCGACTCGCCGAGATCGCCGACCGGGCATCCCCCGACGGCTTCTCGCCCCGCTTGGCCGTCAGCTGCACGACCGTGGCGACGAAGTAGTCGAGCGGGTCCAGGCCGGCGAACAGCGTCGCGTCGACGCGCTGTCCCCGCCCGGTCCGCTCGCGCACGAGCAGCGCGCCGAGCACGCCGGCCACCGACTGCATCGCCGCACCGAAACTGGGCCAGGCGACCGGGTACATCTGCGGTCCGTCGCGGAACCCGAACGCTCCGCGCGACCACAGGCCGAGCTTGGCGGCGACCAGCTCGTCGCGTCCCTTCACCCGCGCGTAGGGGCCGGTGCGTCCGAAGGCGGTGATCGAGCAGTGCACGAGACGGGCGTTGAGCGCGCGCAGGTCCCCTGCGCCGACCCCCCAGCCGTCCGCGCGCCCCGGCGCCAGAGCCTCGATGACGACGTCGGCGCTCGCCGCGAGCCGGCGTAACCGCTCGCGGCCGTCGCGTTCACGCAGGTCGGCGACGACGCTGTCCTTGCCCCGGTTCCACACGAGGAACCCGCTGGGATTGCGGCCGCGCAGCGTGTCGCCGGCGGGTGGCTCGACCTTCACGAGGCGCGCCCCGGCGTCCGCGAGCACCATTCCCGCGATCGAGGCGGCGACGCTCCCCGATCCCACCTCGACGACGGTCAGTCCCGCGCAGATCCCGGACATGGGGTCACATCCCTCCGTCGTCCGTCCCGCCGGGAGCTGCGCGTCGCGCACAGGCACGAAGGTGGCGCCCGCGTGGCCCGGCCGGGCGGGCGGCGGCACCCCGTCGTGCCGTCCCACCCTCGCGGACCGCCGCCACCTGCCCCTCTGGAGGAACGGCCGTCATCACCATCACAAGAATCGTGTTGATGTTTATACATCGTGAGCTACGCCACTTCCACTACCTGATGCCAGGCCACCTGGGGCGGGCCGACGCGGGGGTGTGGGCGGGCCGCCGGCGTGCCCGCGCCGTCAGCGTTCGATGCGGCGGAACTGGCTGGCGTGGAAGACGAGGGGGCTGATGTCGTGGTCCGCGTCCAGGTCGTGAACGCGCAGCACGACGATGTCGTGATCGCCCGCGCGGACCTGCTGGTCGACGCTCGTCTCCAGCCAGCCGCTGGCGCCGTCGAGCAGCACCGCGCCGTCGTCGGTGGCACGCCAGCTCAGCTCGGCGAAGCGGTCGACGGACCGGCCGGCGAGCTGGCGGCCGTGGCGCTCCTGCTCGGCGGACAGGATGCTCAACCCCAGCCGCGGCGCCCCCGCCAGCACCGGCCAGGTGCCGGAGGTGTGCGCGACACACACCGACACCAGCGGCGGATCCAGCGAGACGGACGTGAACGAGCTCACCACCAGCCCGACCGGGGCTCCGTCGACCACGGCGGCCACCGCGGCCACCCCGGATGGGAACGCCCCGAACACGTGCCGGAGCCGGCGGGGATCAAAGACCTGCGGCGGACTCACCATGCGCTGCACTCCACTGTGATCGACGAGACGAGCGGCGGACTCTCAGGCGGGTGTCAGACGGGGCTCTCAGACGGGGGGCTGTCAGAGGCGGGGCTGTCAGGCGGGCTCAGTGCGCTCCGGCGGCCACCGCGGCGTCGAAGCCGGGGGCGAGCGCCCCCGGGTGCTGCTCCTGCAGGGTGCCGCGGCGCCCGGTGGCCTCGCGGTGCGCGATCTCCTGGCGGACAAGCGGCAGGATGTACCGCCCGTAGTCGACCGCGTCGGCCAGGGTGTCGTAGCCGCGGATCGAGACCAGGCTCGCGCCCTGGTCGACGTAGTCGAGGATTGCGGCGGCCACCGTCTCCGGGCTGCCGACCAGCGCGGTCGAGGCGCCGAGCCCCCCGGTCGCGGCCGCCGTGCGGGTCCACAGGGCCCGGTCGTAGACCTCGCCCCTCGCGGCGAAGTCGAGGGCCCGCTGCGAGCCGACGTTCTGCGGACCGCCCGGGCCGACGAACCGGCGCGCGCCGCCGGCCTGATAGGTCCGCTCGATGCGGGTGACGTACTCGTACGCCTTGCGCCAGGCCAGCTCGTCCGTCCGGGCGATGATCGGCCGGAAGGTCACCCAGATGCGCGGCCGTTCGGCCCGGCCGGCGGCGTCCGCGAGCGCGTTCACCCGGTCGATCTCGCCGCGCAGGTCCGCCAGGGGCTCACCCCAGAAGCTGAAGATGTCCGCCTTGGCCCCGCCGACCTCGAAGGCCGCGTCGGACTGGCCGCCGATCGAGATCGGGATGGTCGCGCCGTAGGGCGCGAAGCCCGGACCGAACTCGTCGAAGCGGTAGAACTCGCCGTCATGGCTGAACGGCGCGGTCTCGGTCCAGGCCCGGCGCAGCAGGTCGATGAACTCCGCGGTGCGCGCGTAGCGGCGGTCCTTGGGCAGGTAGTCGCCCTGGCGGGCCTGCTCGACGTCGCTGCCGCCGGAGATGAGGTGCACCACCGCGCGTCCCTCGGTGAGCTGGTCGAGGGTGGCGAGCTGCTGCGCGGCCACGAGCGGGAAGGCGGTGTTCGGCCGCAGCGCGACGATGGGGCGCAGCCGCTCGGTGAGCTGCCCGACCGCGGAGGCGACGACGAACGAGTCCGCGCTGTTCGACCCGTACGGCAGCAGCGTGTAGTCGAAGCCGGCCTCCTCCAGCGACCGCACGTAGGTCCGGAAGTACGCCAGATCGATGCCTCGGGTGGACACCGGGTTGAGCTCGGTCGAGGGGTTCAGGTGGGACAGGCTGATGAACTCGACCGTCGGCGACGCGGTCGCGGGAATCGCGGCGGTCGCGGGGATGGCGGCGGTCGCGGGGATGGCGGCGGGATCGGACATGGCTGATCCTTTCGGTCCGGTGGACGCCCGGCGGCGGTAGGCGGGTGGCGGCACGACGGCGCCGGCCGAGGCGGCCGGGGGCGCGGGCGCGGGAGCGGGATGAGGCACGCACTGCGGGGCGCGCCCGGCGCGTGGGGGGCGGCCGGCTCGATCAGCGAGGACGACAGCAGGCGGAGGCGATGATCCCGTAGTCGAGGAACCGCCGGCGGGTGAGCGCCCATCGTGGGCGCCGACCCTCCGCCCGATTCCCAAGCATGTCCATCAGGATGAGCGGGATTCTCCCTCCCGTCCAACGCGAATCCACGATCACACCGATAAGAATCAACGATCAGTCAACGAGCCGGACTCCGTGATCATCTCTGGCGTCAGCGTCGACCAGAAAGCCGACGATCAGGCGGACTTCCCGTGGCGGGGAAGAGCGCGCAGAGGACAGCGGCACCGTGTCGCGAGCGCCGCGCGCCGCGTCCGGTTTGTCACCCTGTTCGCGACACGGGCCGCTGCGACAATGCCATCACGCTGCCACGACCAGCCGCGCGACAACGACCGCGAAGGTCACGACGCGGGACGCGACCCGGAAAGGGAGGACATGACCCATTTTCCGCAGGTGGAGGCGCTCAGCACGCCCCGGCTGCTGCTGCGCCGGTGGCGGCCCGAGGACGAGGCCGCCATCGCGGAGATGAACCGCGACCCGCAGGTCGCGCGCTACCTCAACCGCCCCGTCGATCCCGCCACCGTCGAGGCGTTCCTCGGCCGCATGGTCCAACACTGGCAGGAGCACGGTTACGGGCCCTGGATTCTGGAGTCCCACGAGCCCGACCATGCTGGAGAGGTCCTCGGCTTCGCCGGGTTGGCACACGTCCCACCGTTCCTGGCGGCGGCCGGCTCACGCCCGGAACTCGGCTGGCGGCTGTGCCGGGCGGCCTGGGGACGGGGCCTGGCCACCGAGGCCGCGCGGGCCGCCCGCGACGACGCGTTCGAGCGCCTCGGCCTGCCGGACCTCATCTCCGTGATCCACCCGGAGAACGCCCGCTCCCAGCGCGTCGCCGGCAAGCTCGGCCTGCGTCCCACCCGCCGGATCCACAACCCGCTGCTCGACCGCGAGGTCGACGTCTGGACTCAGTCCGCGACCGACCTGCGAGCCTGATTCCCGCGAGCGGGCGTACGCGGTGCGCGGGATGACGGCGCCGATCGCCGGCGCATTGGTGATCGCCGGACGACGTCCTCGGCGGTGCTCGCCGGGGTCAGCGTTCGAGGCGGCGGAACTGGCTGGCGTGGAAGACGAGCGGGCTCACGTCGTGGTCGGCGTCCAGGTCGTGGACACGCAGCACGACGATGTCATGGTCGCCGGCGCGGACCTGCTGGTCGACACTGGTCTCCAGCCAGCCGCTGGCACCGTCGAGCAGGATGGCGCCGTCCGCGGTCGCGCGCCAGCGCAGCTCGGCGAAACGGTCCGCGGCCCGGCCGGAGAGCTGGCGGCCGGCCCGCTCCTGCTCGGCGGACAGGATGCTCAGACCGAGCCGCGGCGCGCGGGCCAGCACCGGCCAGGTGCCGGAGGTGTGCGCGACGCACAGCGAGACCAGCGGCGGGTCCAGGGACACGGAGGTGAACGAACTCACCACCAGGCCGACGGGAGCGTCGTCGACGAGCGCGGCGACCGCGGCCACCCCGGAGGGGAAGACGCCGAAGACGTTGCGCAGCCGGCGGGGATCGAAGACCCGCGGCGGACTCACCATGCGCTGGACTCCACTGTGATCGACGGGACGAGCGGCGGGGCGGCGCGCAGCGCCTCCAGGAAGCCGACGACCTCGGCGGCCACCGAACGGTGCTGCAGATCGTTGAGGACGTCGCGATGCCCGCCGCGTACGACGGCGAGGCGCGCGACGGGCAGGGACTTGGCCAGCCGGCGAAGCGCGTCGCGGTCGGCGAGCGGATCGGTGTCGCCGGTGAGCAGCAGCGCCGGCACGGGGGCCGTGCTGCCGTAGGCGAGGTCGAGCAGCGTGTCGGGCAGCGCGTCGGCGAGCATGCCGGGCCGCGTCGCCGGATCGTCGGCGAGCGTCTCGCGGTGCACCGGGCAGTGGGTGCGGGCGTCGAGTTCCTGCGCCCAGTCGTCGGCCGCGAGCCGCGAGCCGTGGCCGGGCAGCCCGGCGAGGACGACGGCGTCGGGCCACCAGGCGGCGTCCGGCGGTGCCGTCGCCACCAGCGCGGCGAGCGCGGCGGCCCCGCTGTCCGCGCCGACCAGCACAAGCGGGCGCGCCGGGCCGTCGCCGATGCCGGTGACCGCGGCGGACAGCGCGTCCGCGAGCGGGCCGAGGATCCCCGCCGGGCCCGACCCCGGCGTACCCGACAGGGTCTGGGCCGGGAGGGCCGGCGGGGCGGGCAGAACGCGGACGCGGTAGGCGTCGGCGGCGAGGCGGGCGCCCAGCCGGCGGTAGGTCGCGGCGCTCTCGCCGCGCCCGGGTACGACGACGACGGTGCCGCGTTCGCGCAGGCCCTGCGGGGGTGGGAAGTCCAGCGGCGCGGAGGTGGAGATGGTGGACGCGGGCGCGGCGGCGGTGGACGGCGCGGCGGCGGACGGGGTCGTCAGGGGGGCGGTCATCGGCGGTCAGACTCCTGCCGGTTCTCGATCGGCGGTGGCGGGCGCGGGGGTGGGATCCGCGGCGGGGCGCCAGCCCAGGGCGGGCGCCACCTCGGTGGCGATGAGCTCCAGGGCCCGGATCGCCGCGTCGTGGTCGACGATCGCGGGATTGAACTGGGTGATCAGGTCGGTGGCCACCGGCAGCACCCGCTCCCGCCGCAGTCCCTCGACGATCTCGTCCGGATGCCCGTGGAAGGCATGGAAGCGGCGCAGCGCCTCGTCCAGGTCGATGCCCGCCGGGAAGGCGCCGCGCTCGGCGAAGCGCCGTGCCGCGGTCAGCACGCCGGGGCCGATCTGGGCGAGCGCCGCGTCCCGGTCGGCGGCGGGGAAGACGAACCGCGACAGGCCGATGCGGGGGCGGCGCGGCTGCTCCCAGGCGGCGAGGTAGGCGTCGGCCCAGGGGCGCTGCACCTCGTCGGTCGGTTCGTCGTAGCCGTAGGCGGCCCGGTTGAGCAGCAGGTTCGAGCCGGCGGCGGCGGCATGGCCGGCGCCGGGCGCGCTGAACACGCCCTGCCAGATCCGGTCGGTGAAGTCGCCGGCCGGCGGCTGGATGGTGAATCCGGGCGCGCCGACCTCCTCGCCGGCGAGCGCCGCGCGCAGGATCGCGAGGCCCTCGCTGGTCAGCTCACGCCGGCGGGTGACGTCACGGCCGAAGACGGCGTACTCGACGTCGCTCGCGCCGCTGCCGACACCGATCTCGACCCGTCCGCCGCTGAGCGTGTCGACGACGGAGACGTCCTCGGCGAGGCGCACCGGGTTCTCCAACGGCAGGATCGTGATCGCGGTCGCGAGCTGGATCCGCCGGGTGCGCGCGGCGGCGTGGGCGAGGAACGTCCACGGCGAGGGCACCCCGCCGCCGGCGAGCGGCACGTGGTGTTGCGCGACCCAGCCGACGTCGAAACCGAGCTCGTCGGCCACGACGAACAGCTCCTGCGCGTCGCGGTAGGTGGCGGCCGGGTCCCCGTGCCCCTCGACGTGGGTGAGGAAGCCGAGCCGGAACCGCGGCCGGTCACCGTCGGCCGCGGGGGCGGTGGCGGTGCCGGGGGCCGTCATCGGGCGGCGCTTTCGCGGGCGAGGGTGTGGCGGTTGGCGGGAACCAGCAGGCCGAGGTTGGCGCGCAGGGTGTCGCCGGCGTACTCGGTGCGGAACACGCCGCGCTTCTGCAGCAGCGGGACGACGTCGGCGGCGAAGCGCTCCAGGTCCTCGTGGGTGCGAAAGCGCAGGTTGTAGCCGTCCGCGGCGCCGGCGGCGAACCAGTGCTCCAGGGCGTCCGCGACGGTGTCCGGGGCACCGGTGAACGGTGACGGCGTGTACTCGCTGACCGTCTCGACGACCTGGCGCAGCGTGAGGTTCTCGTCCCGGGCCTGCCGGACGATCTCCAGGCCGCGGGTGCGGCCGCTGCGCTCGGCCAGGTGGGCGACGTCGGGGAACGGCGCGTCGAGGTCGTACGGGGTGAAGTCGTGGGAGCCGAAGCTGCGGCCGAGGAAGCCGAGCTTGCGGTCGAAGTCATTGTCGGCCTCGAAGATGTCCCGGGACAGCCGGTGGGCCGCCTTGTCGGTGGACGCCACCACCGGGCCGGCGCCCACGAGGATCACCACGTGGTCGGGATCGCGGCCGAGCGCCGCGGCGCGGTCCTTGATGTCGCGGTAGTACGCCTGCGACTCCGCCAGCGTGCCGCCGGGGGCGTAGATGCCCTCGGCGACCCGGGCGGCGAGGGTACGGCCCTCCTCGGACACCCCGGCCTGGAAGATCACCGGCTGGCCCTGCGGGGAGCGGGCCAGGTTGAGCGGGCCGGCGACGCGGAAGTGCTCGCCGGCGTGGTCGAGCGCGTGCAGCTTCGACGGGTCGAGGAAGACACCCCGGTCGACGTCCGCGGGGAACGCGTCGTCCTCGTAGCTGTCCCACAGCCCGCGCACGACGTCGACGGCCTCCTCGGCCCGCCCGTAACGGGTCGGGTAGTCGAGGTGCTCGTCGAGGCCGTAGTTGCGCGAGGTGCCGGTGTCGAAGCTGGTGACGACGTTCCAGCCGGCCCGCCCGTGGCTGATGTGGTCGAGGGAGGCGAAGCGGCGGGCGAGGTTGAACGGCGAGTTGTACGTCGAGCTCGCCGTGCCGACCAGGCCGATCGAGCGGGTGTGGGTGGCCACGGCCGACAGGAGGGTCAGCGGTTCGAGCCGGTTGAGGTAGTGCGCCGGGTAGGAGGCGTTGATGAACTGGCTGTCGACGATGAAGTAGGCGTCGAACAGCGCCGCCTCCGCCGTCTGCGCCTGCCGGATGTAGTAGTCGATGTCGACGCTGGCGTTCTTCGGAACGCGCTGGTCCTTCCACAGCCCGTGCTGGCCGGGACCGCCGACGCCGTAGGCGCTCAGCGCGAGATGCAGGGTGCGGGGCATGAGGAGGCTCCCCTCGGACGGGCGACGACGGACGGGCGGTGACGGACGGGCGGTGACGGACGGGCGGTGACGGACGGGCGGTGACGGACGGGCGGTGACGGTCAGGTGCGCAGCAGGGCGCGCAGCTCCTCCCGGCGGGCCCGGGCGGCGGCGGCCGAGCGCAGCGTCGGCGCGGAGCCGACGAGCAGGCGGGTATAGGGATGGCGCGGCGTGTTCACGACGTCGCGCGCGGCGCCGACCTCGACGAACCGGCCCTGGTAGAGCACGGCGATCCGGTCGGCGATGCCGGCCACGGAGCCGAGGTCGTGCGAGATGAACAGCAGCGCGACGCCGGAGTCGCGCAGCCCCTTGAGGATCTCCAGCACGCCCACCCGGTTGGCCGAGTCGAGCGCGCTCACCGGCTCGTCCAGAATGATCAGACCAGGCTCGGCGACGAGGGCGCGGGCCACGGCGACGCGCTGGCGCTGCCCGCCGGACAGCTCCCCCGGCAGCCGCGGCAGCAGATCCTCGTCGAGGCGCACCCGGCCGAGGTAGGCACGGGCGCGCTCGACGGCCTCGGGGCGCCGCATCCCGCGCACGAGCAGCGGCTCGACCAGCGAGTCCTCGATCGTCAGGTCCGGGTCGAGGCTGCGCAGCGGATCCTGGAACACGTACTGCACCACCCCCCGGCGGCGCAGCGCCTGCCACTGCCGGGGTTTGTGCCGGGCGACGTCCTCGCCGTCGATGAGGATCCGCCCGCGCCCGGCGCGCACGAGGCCGAGCACGGTACGCGCGAACGTCGACTTGCCGGAGCCGGTCTCGCCGATGATGCCCACGGTCTCCCCGCGGGCCACCGACAGGGACACCCCGTCGAGCACCGACTGACGCCGCCGCCCCGCTCCGTAGTGCACCGCCAGGTCCTCGACCGCCAGAATCGGCCGGTCCCCCGCTCGCTGCTGGTCGTCAGCGGACACCGTCGAACTCCCTGTCCCTCGCGGGTGCGCCGGCGCGACCGCCGTCCGCGTCCGCCTCCGCACCGGTGCCGGCGTCGGCGTCGGCGTCGGCGTCGGCGTCGGCGTCGGCGTCGGCGTCGGCGTCGAGAAAGCGTTCGAGGCCGTACTGCTCGTGCTCGTCGATGAGCATCCGGGTGTAGGCGTGGCGTGGCTGGTAGAGCACCTGCTCGGTCGGTCCCTGCTCGACGACCTCGCCGTCGCGCAGCACGAGCACCTCGTCGCAGACCTGTGCGACGACGGCCAGGTCGTGCGAGACGACCACCAGTGCGAGTCCGGTGCGTTCCCGCAGGTCGGCCAGCAGGTCCAGGACCTCGGCCTGCACCGTCACGTCGAGCGCGGTGGTCGCCTCGTCGGCGATGAGCACTCGCGGGCCGGCGGCGATCGCGGCGGCGATCAGCACCCGCTGCAGCATGCCGCCGGACAGCTCGTGGGGGTACTGGCCGTAGACGAGCTCCGGATCGCGCAGCCGCACGGCGGCCAGCAGCTCGACCGCCCGCGCCCGCGCCGCCCGCCGCCGCAGCCCGGCCTTGACCCGCACGACCTCGGCGATCTGAGCGCCGACCCGCAGGGACGGGTTGAGATACGACCCGGGGTCCTGGAACACCGCGCTGATCGTCGAGCCGCGCAGCGCGGTCCACCGGGCCGGTGTGAGCCCCGCGATGTCCTCCCCGGCGATCTCGATCGTCCCGCCGGAGACGGTGAAGTGCTCGGGCAGGATGCCCAGCGCCGCGCGGCAGGTCAGCGTCTTGCCGCTGCCGGACTCCCCCACGATGCCGACCGCCTGGCCGGGCCGCAGCTCGAACGTGACGCCGTGGACGATCTCGCGGTCGCCGACATTGTCGCGGATCCGCACGTCCCGCACCGCCAGCACGACCTCGTCGGCCGGTCGGGGACGGGGCGTCGGTGTCGCTGTCGGTGGGTCGCCGACGTCGGTCGCCGCGACCAGATCACGATCGGCCTGGGTCGTCGTCACGGGGTCGCACCTCCAGCGGAGATCGGTTCGGTGGTGGCCGTGGCCCGCACCGCGCGAGCCCGGCGGTTGTTGAGCAGCGCCCGGCCGGCCTCGCCGGACACGTCGCGGATCGCGTCCGCGAGCAGGTTGCTGGCCCACACCGTCACGATGATCAGCACCGCCGGTGCGATCGGTGCCCAGGGCTGGTAGGACAGGTAGCCGAGGTCGGAGGCGAGCAGGCCGCCCCACGTCGGCGCGGGCGGCTGCACGCCGATGCCGAGGAAGGTCAGGCTGGACACGACGACGAAGCCGATGCCGACCGTGTAGGCGAGCGCCACCATGACCGGCGGCAGCACCTTGCCCCACACGTGCCGGCGCACCACCCAGCCGACCGACGCGCCGGAGATCAGCGCCGACTCGACGTACTGCGACTGCGCCACCGTCAGGGTCGCCGCCCGGGTCACCCGGTAGAACAGCGGCGAGAGGAGCACGCCGACGGTGAGCATCGCCTGGGTGATGCCGTTGCCGAGCAGCGAGGTCACGGCGACGGCGAACACCAGGAACGGCAGCGCGAGCAGCGTGTCGGCGACCCGCAGCGTCACCCACTCGAAGACCCGCCCGAGGTAGACCGACAGCAGCCCCGGCACCACCCCGACGGCGAGGCCGACCAGGGCCACCTCGACCGAGCCGACGACGGAGGTCCGGGAGCCCTCGAGCAGCCGGCTGAAGACGTCCCGGCCCAGGTTGTCCGTGCCCAGCCAGTGCGAGCCGGACGGACCGGCGAGCGTGCGCGGGCTCGTCGCCAGCGGGTCGTGCGGAGCGACGAGTGGGCCGAGGATCGCCAGCAGCGCGACGACGAAGAGGATCGCGACCGCGAGGCGGCCGGAGACGAGGCCGAGTACCCGGCGCACGGTGCCCATGTCAGACCCCCCGCCGCGACGCCGGGGTCACCCGGGCGAGCACCACGTTGACGATCAGGTTGAACGCGACGACCAGCACGATCGACACGACCAGCACTCCCTGCACGGCCGGCACGTCCCCGGCCTGCGCCGAGTCGTTGGCGAACCGGCCGAACCCCTGCAGACCGAAGATCCACTCGGTGATGACCGAGTTGCCGACGATGATCGGGAAGCGGAAACCGAGGGTGGCCAGAGCCGGGCCGGCCCCGTTACGCAGCACGTGCCGCAGGAAGATCCGCCGTGGGCTGAGCCCGCGCACGATCGCCCCGGTCACGTAGTTCTCCCGGTAGGCGGCGACCAGGCCGGTGCGCAGCTGCCGGGCGACGTCGGCGATCACGTCGAAGCTCAGCGCCAGCGCCGGCAGGGTGAGATGCCCGAGCCAGGGGCCGAAGCCGGCGCTGGTCGGCACGTAGCCGCCGGCCGGGAACCAGCCGAGCCCGACGGCGAACACCGTCACCAGCACGATGCCGACGACGAACGGCGGCGTGACCCCCATGACCGTCGTGAACGCGGTGATCGTCCGGTCGATCCAGCTCGTGCGCCGCACCGCCGCGAGCGTCCCGAGCGCGGCCCCGACGACGAGGCCGATGAGCAGCGCGTACAGCGAGATCGACAGGCTCACGGCCAGACCGTTGGAGATCAGGTCGGAGATCGTCGCCCCGTTGGCCCAGCTCCGGCCGAGCTGGCCGTGCAGAATCCCGCTGAACCAGCTCCAGTACTGGGCGAGGAACGGCCGGTCCAGGCCCCAGGACGCCTCGACCCGGTGGACCGCCTCCGGGGTGGCGCTCTCGCCGAGCTGGATGTGCGCCGGGCTCAGGCCGCTGAGTGACCGCAGCGAGAAGGTGATGAAGGTCGCCACCACGAACACCGGGACGACGATCGCGATCGAGCGGGCCAGGGCGGCGAGGACGCGTCCGGCCGCCCGCCGCGCCCCGATCGCGGCGACCCGGCCGGACCGGACGGGCCCGGCAGGCCCGGCGGGCCCGACGGCCGCGACCGGCGGATCAGCCGTGCTCACCGCCATGGCGTGCCTCCTGTGTGCTGGATACGGGTGTGTGACAGGTGCGGGACCGTGCTGGGGTGCGGGACCGAGCCGGGATCGGAGCGGGCCCGCACCGCGCCGGGTCGGGACGGTGGGCGGCTGGCCGCCAGGGGTGGGTGGGCCGCCCGCGGGGGCGGCGGGCGGCCCACCCGGGAGGAGGGATCAGGAGCCGCCGATGGTCACGCCGGTCCAGTCGATGTGACCGGGGTTGGCGGGCAGCGCGGAGATCGCCTTGTTCTTGGCGAACAGGTTCGGCTGCTCGAAGGTGAACACCAGCGCCTTGCTCTGCAGCCCGGCCCGGGTCGCCTCCCGCAGGACCTGCGCGTAGTTCGGCGCGTCGAGCGGGGTCTCGCGGACCTTGGCGATCGCGGCCTCGAACCCGGCCGGCTCGTACGGCGAGCTGAGGTTCAGCGGGCCGTTCGGGCCGAAGTGGGCGGTCAGCGTCTGGGCGGCCGAGTCGCGTCCGGTGGTGCCGTAGAGCGTGATCGGTAGGTCCTTGGCGAAGAACGGCGTGGTCCAGTTCTTGTCGATCTTGATGGTGAGGTCGATACCGACGGCCTTGAGCTGGGACTGCACGATCTCCGCGGTCGAGGAGTAGGCGGCGCTACTGGCGATGACCAGGTCCAGCTTGATCTGCCCGGGCTGGTAGCCGGCCTCGGCCAGCAGCTGCTTCGCCTTCGCCGGGTCGTACGGGTACAGGTTCGCCGAGGCGGGGTCGTAGGCGACGTAGCCCTGCGGGAACGGCTGGTTGGTCGGGTGCCCGTAGCCGAACGTCAGCTTGTCGACGAACTCCTGCCGGTTCGTCGCGTAGCGGACCGCGTCGACGACCTTGGGGTTGGTGAACGGCGCCTTGTTGATGTTGAGGCTGATGTTGTTGGCGTTGAAACCCGGCTGGACGAAGACGTCGAGACCGGCGCCCTTCGCGGCCTTGGCCTGGCTCGGCGGGATGTCGGCGAAGTTGTAGACGCCGGTCTGCAGGCCCGAGACGATCGTCGTCGGGTCCGACGCCGAGGTCAGCTCGACCTTGTCGATGTGGATGTTCGCGGCGTCCCAGTAGTTCGGGTTCTTCGTCAGGACGGCCTTCGTGCCCGGGATGAGCTGGGTGACGACGAACGGCCCGGCGCCGATCGGCTTCTGGTCGAGCGCGGCCGGGTCGGCCGCGGCCTTCGGGCTCGCGACCTGCAGGACACGCTCGCCGAGCAGCAACGGGATCTGGTGGTCGACCTGGCTGAGCTGGAGAACGACGTCCCGCGCCCCGCTGGCGGTCACCGTCTTGATAGACGTCAGGTCGCCGAACAGGGCGGAGTCCTTCTGCGTCTTGGCCCGCTCGATCGCCGCCTTGACCGCCGCCGCGTCGAGCGGGGTGCCGTCGCTGAAACGCAGGTTCGGCCGCAGATGGAAGGTGACCTGGTCGCCGGCCGCGTTGTAGGTCCAGCTCTCGGCCAGGTCCGGGGCGACATTACCCTTGGCGTCCGTGCGGGTCAGCGACGCGTAGACGAGGGCCAGCTGGCGGAACTGGGCGCCGGAGCCCGAGACCACCGGGTCCCAGTGCGTCGGGAAGTAGGAGGACGCCCACTTCAGCGTCGCCGAGCCGCCCGCGCTGGTGGAGGCTCCGGAGCCGCCTGAACCGGCGCAGGCGCCGAGCACGAGGGCCGCGAGAAGCAGAAGGGTCCCGGACAGGGCGCCGCGCCGGGAACGGCGGGCGAAGCGCAGCGGTCGCGCGGAGGTCATCGTCTGTCTTTCTGGTCGGTTCGGACGTTCGTCGTGCGGTCTGTCGGGTGGAACGGGGTGGGGGTCAGGCCACGGGGACGGGCGCCGCGGCCGGCGCGCCTTGCGCTGGTGCCGTCGCGGCGGCTTCGGCTTCCCGAAGGGCGGTGTGGCGGTTGGCGGGGATCGGCAGGCCGAGGTTGCCGCGCAGGGTGGTGGACTCGTACTCGCTGCGCACGACGCCGCGCTCACGCAGGATCGGCAGCACCCGGTCGGTGAACTGGGCGAACTCGCTCGGCACGTTCACGGTGATGTTGATGCCGTCGAAGGCGCCGGCCTCGAACCAGCGCTGGATGGCGTCGGCGACCGTGCGCGGCGAGCCGACGAACGGCGAGCGGAACTGCTCGAGCTGATGCTCGACCACCTGGCGCAGGGTGAGGTCGTTGTCCCGGGCCACCTTCTTGATGGACTCGGCCTGGGTGCGGAAGCTCAGCGCGCCGGCGTCGCCGACCTCGGGGAAGGGGGCGTCGAGGTCGTACTGGGTGAAGTCGTGCCAGCCGAAGGGCCGGCCAAGCTCGGCCAGCGCCTTGTCGAAGCTCTTGGTGCCGCGGATCGCCGCGTCCTTCGCCCGGGCCTCCTCGTCCGTGTCAGCGATGATCACCGAGATGCCGGGGACGATGAGCAGGTGCTCGGGGTCGCGGCCCTTGGCGGCCGCGCGGGCGCGCAGCTCGCGGCGGAACGCCTGCGCCCGCTCCAGGGTCGGCGCGTGCGTGAAGATCGCGTCGGCGATGCTCGCGCCGAGGTCACGGCCCTCCTCGGAGTCGCCGGCCTGGAAGATGACCGGCTGCCCCTGCGGGGTGCGCTCGAGGTTCAGCGGGCCGACGACGGAGAAGTACTCGCCGGAGTGGTCGAGCCGGTGCTGCCGGGCGCGGTCGAAGAACACCCCGCGGTCCTTGTCCCGGGGGAAGGCGCCCGCCTCGTAGGAGTCCCACAGGCCCCGCGCGACGGCGACGTGCTCGTGGGCACGGCCGTAGCGGGTCGCGTAGTCGTAGTGCTCGTCGCGGCTGTAGTTGCCGGCGGTGCCGCCGTCACCGCTGGTCACGACGTTCCAGCCGGCGCGCCCGCCGCTGATGTGGTCGAGCGAGGCGAGCCGGCGGGCGACGTTGAACGGCTCGTTGTACGAGGTGGTGATCGTGCCGACCAGGCCGATGTGGCTGGTGTGCACGGCGATCGCGCTCAGCAGCGTCAGCGGTTCGAGCCGGCTCAGGTAGTGGTGCGGCGAGTCCGGGGTGATGAACTGGCTGTCGACGATGAACACGTGGTCGAACTTCGCCGCCTCCGCCTGCTGCGCGCGGGCGATGTACCAGCGGACGTCGACGCTGGCGTTGCCCGGGATCTCCGGGTTCAGCCAGGTGTTGTGCTGGCCTGGCCCACCGACGCCGAGGAGCACGGCGCCCAGCTTGAGAGTGCGAGCGGACATGGGAGGACCTTCCTGGAGCAGGCGGCGACGCTGGCGGACCGGTTCCGGGCGCGCGACGGTGCGTCGCCGGACGAGGGCGTCAGGGTTTGAGAGGAGAGGACGGGGTGAGGCGCGGGTCGCTCAGGAGGCGACGGCCGCGCGGCGGCCCGAGTGGCCGGGCGCGGCGAACAGCCCGATGATCCCTGTGCGACCGATCAGGTCAGCAACAGAGGGTGGCCTGGCCGCGGGCGAAGTCCAGCCAGCGACAACACGTGAGCAGCACGGCGGTCGACTGGGTCATGGCGCTCAGCATGCGGCCGAACCGAACGAAAGTCCAACGACGCTTCGTGATGGCGAATCATCACGTCTCGTGATGCATTGTCGAGTAGTCTGGTGAACATGGGCCGTACGTTGGACATCGCCCCGCTGCGCAGCCTCGTGGCGGTGGCGGACTGCGGCGGGTTCCAGCGTGCCGCGACATCGCTGCACCTCAGCCAGGCCGCGGTCAGCCAGCACGTGCGCCGGCTGGAGGCGGCCACCGGCCGGGCGCTCGTCGAGCGGCAGGGACGTGGCTCTCGTCTCACCCCCGACGGCGAGACGCTGCTCGCCCAGGCGCGGCGGCTGCTCGCCATCCACGACGAGACGCTGCGTGACTTCGGCGTCGCCGCCGACAAGACGATCGTCATCGGCTCCACCGAGCACGCGGCCGCGCAGCTTCTGCCGCCACTGGCCGCCGCACTGGAGCGGTCGCTGCCCGAGCACCAGATCCGCTTCCGGCTCGATCGCGGCACGAAGCTGCGCGAGCGCCTCGACGCCGGCGGCGTCGACCTCGCGCTGCTGCTCGGCCCGGCCGCCGACCCGCGCGCCACCCCCGTCGGCGACCTGGACCTGCACTGGTACGCCGCCACGATGTGGCAGCGGCCGCCCGGCACCAGTCCCATTCCGCTGGTCGCCTTCGACCATCCCTGCGCGCTGCGCACCCGCGCGCTCGAGACGCTGTCGTCGCACGGCCTGCCCGCCGTCATCGGCGCGGAGGCGATCCAGCTCGCCGGCGTCCAGGCCGCCGTCGGCGCCGGGCTGGGGGTGGCGCTGATGGCCACGCTGCGCCAGACTCCGGACGGGCTCGTCCCCCGCGACGACCTGCCCGCCCCCCGGCCGCTGCCACTCGCCGTCTGGGCCCGCCAGGGCCTGGCCGAGACGATCACCTGGCAGGTGGCCGACGCGCTGCGCACGCTGCTGGCCGAGTGGTCGTCGACCGACGCCGGCGGCCTCCATCTCGCCAAGGGAGCCTGAGTCTCGATGCCCGCCGTCCACGTCCCCGCCGGCAGCTCCGACGGGGAGTTCGTCCGCTCCCCCGCCGGCGTCCTGCTGCCCGCCGACATCGACCCGTTTCACCGCCGGCTGCACCGGGTCGCCCCCGCCGGCCTCGTCGGCGACACCACGCAGACGAGCGGCATGCGCCGCCGCGAGGCGATCAGCGGCAAGACGGTCGGTGCCCGCAACCTGTGGATGGGCCAGACCCACGTCCCCGCGTCGACGTCGTCCGGCAACCATCACCACGGCGCCTCCGAGACGGCGATCTACGTCGTCACCGGCCATCCCGTCTTCGTCTTCCTCGACGTCGACGGCGACGAGCCCGTCGAGACCCGCATCGAGACGGCGCCGGGCGACTACGTCTTCGTCCCGCCCTACGTCCCGCACCGCGAGGAGAACCCCGACCCCTCCGACGAGGCCGTCGTCGTCATCGCCCGCACCACCCAGGAGGCGATCGTCGTCAACCTCGACGGCCTCGACTGGTCCGACGTCCGCACCGACGACCCCGGCACCCCCTCCCCCACCTGCTGACCACCCCCAGGTCGCGGCCAGGTCCCATCTCGAGCGCGCCTGACCCGAAGCCCGGCGAGGCGAAGACGATGATCGTTGATCAGCTGCCGACGGGTAGGATGCCCTCAGCGCAACTACCGCCGCCACCTGGGGAGCGTGACCATGGGTCGCCGTTTCAACACGGCCGGCCCGTGTGTGCCGTCCGACCATTACATGGTCCCGGCCTTGTCCCGGTTGCCGGAGGCGCCCGGGCTGGTCGAGCAGAAGGCGTACTTCGTCGTCCACGCCCCACGGCAGACCGGCAAGACGACGGCGCTGCGCGCGCTCGCGCACGAGTTGACCGCCAGGGGGCGGTTCGCCGCGTTGCACGTCTCCTGTGAGGCCGCCGAGTCCGCCGGTGACGACTACTCCGCCGCGCAGCAGTCCATTCTCCAGGTCATCCAGCGCCGCGCCCGTCTGTCGCTGCCGGCGGAACTACGCCCGCCCGGGTGGCCGAGCGCCGCGCCGATCGCGCTGCTCGGCGAGGCGTTGACGGCCTGGGCCGAAAGCTGCCCGCGCCCGCTGGTCCTGTTCTTCGACGAGATAGACGCGGTACGCGGGGAAAGTCTGGTGAACGTGCTGCGGCAGCTGCGCGAGGGGTTCGACACCCGGCCGGCGCACTTTCCGCTGGCAGTCGTGCTGTGCGGTCTGCGTGACGTCCGTGAGTACAAGACCATGGCCGGCGGCGATTCCTCGCGTCTCGGCACGTCGAGCCCGTTCAACATCAAGCTGGAATCGCTGCGGCTGGGAGACTTCACACCAGGCGAGGTCACCGAGCTTTACCGCCAGCACACCGCCGAGACCGGCCAGCGTTTCGCCCCCGGCGCCGTCGAGCGTGCCTTCACACTCACCGGCGGCCAGCCCTGGCTCGTCAACGCTCTCGCCCGTGAGGTTGTCGAGAAACTCGTGGTACCCCCGGAGGAATGGATCACGGTCGAGCACCTGGAAGAAGCCAAGGAACGGCTCATCCTGGCCCGCGCGACCCATCTGGACTCGCTGGCGGCCAGGCTCGCCGAGCCCCGCGTCCAACGGGTCATCGAGCCCGTCCTGGCGGGCGCGCCCCTTACCCTGGACCCCTACGACGACGACGTCGCCTACGTTCGCGACCTCGGCCTGATCGCGCCGCAGCCGCCGGTACGCGTGGCCAACCCGATCTACCGCGAGGTCATCGCCCGCGTGCTGTCCTCCAGCATCCAGGAGTCCGTCACCGCCGACCCCCGCTCCTTCGTCCGCCCCGATGGCGGTTTCGACTTCCCCAGGGTCCTCGTCGAGTTCGCCGACTGGTGGATCGAGAACGGCGAGTTCC
The DNA here is from genome assembly GCF_059816245.1 of Frankia sp. RB5. Classification (NCBI taxonomy): domain Bacteria; kingdom Bacillati; phylum Actinomycetota; class Actinomycetes; order Frankiales; family Frankiaceae; genus Frankia; species Frankia sp. RB5. Next base: position 79,077 of record NZ_JCBATA010000012.1, on the reverse strand, counting down.
TCACCGCGTCCGGCTACTACAACGAAGCCGCTCCCCAACTCATCTTCATGGGCTATCTCCAGCGCGTCGTCAATGGCGGTGGCCTCATCGAACGCGAGTACGCCGTTGGCTCCGGCCGCATCGATCTCCACGTCCGCTGGACCTACACCCGCAACGGCCACCGCACGGTGCAACGTGAAGCCGTCGAGATCAAGACCTGGCGGGCCGGTCGCACCAACCCGCTGAACGCGGGCCTGACCCAGCTCGACCGCTACCTCGACCGCCTCCAGCTCGACACCGGCACCCTCGCGCTCTTCGACCAGCGCCCCAGCGCGCCCGCCATCGACGAACGCACCACGATCACCTCCACCACCAGCCCCGCCGGCCGCACCATCACCCTGCTCCACGGCTGACGTGAGGCCACCACGCGCCGCTGCGCACGCCGCCGCCCTGCGCGCAAACCGCCCCGCGGATCCGCGGATATCAGCTGCCAGGTCGGGCAGCCGGCCTGACCTTGATGACGAAGAGGCAGACGAGCAGCGCCGCCGCCATGAAGATGGTGCCGGCGATGAACGCGGTCGCGATGCCGTGCGCGAGTGCGTGCTGGGCCTGCCTGGTGGCGTCCAGGCCGGCGGCGGGATGGCTGCGCGCGTGCTGGAGCGCGGTCCCGAAGACCGTGACGAGGACGGCCACGCCGAGCGCCCCACCGCTGCGTTGCAGTGACTGCAGCAGTCCGGAGGCGGCGCCGGTATCGCGACGTGGCAGGCCGGCCATGATGACGGAGTTCAGCGGCATGAAGCACAGGCCGACCCCGACCCCGAACAGGATGGTCGGCCCGAGAATGCCGGTGAGATAGCTGCTGTCGGCCGTGAGCCGGGTCATCCAGATGCTGGAGCACAGGGCCAGCGCGACGCCGGTCGTCGAGATCCGCTTGGGCCCGAACTTCGGCAGTAGTTTCGGTGCGCTGCGCGCGGAGACGAACTGCGTCACCGCGAGTGGCAGGAAGGCCGCGCCGGCCTCGACCGTACCGAAGCCAAGGATGTCCTGGACGAACTGGGACAGGAAGAAGAAGGTCCCGGACAGGGAGCAGGCCATGAGCAGCATGTTGAGATAGGCGCCCGCCCGCGCGCGGTTGGCCAGCAGCCCGAGCGACATGATCGGCTGGGGCACCTTCGTCTCCATCAGGACGAACGCCACGAGCAGCGCGACACCCGCGACGAACGAGATCACGGTCCACCGGTCCGACCAGCCGTCCGACGCCGCGCGGATGAACCCGAACACGAGAGCCGCGGTGCCCACCGTGGAGGTGACCGCGCCCGGCAGGTCGAAGCGGACCGGGTGCCGCTCGGTCTCCAGCAGGTAGGAGCGGGCCAGGCCCACCGCGAGCAGGCCGATCGGCAGGTTGATGAAGAACACCAGCCGCCACGAGAGGGCCGCCAGCAGCCCACCGAGGATCAGACCGAGGGTGAGCCCCAGGCCGGCGACACTGGAGAAGCCGCCCAGCGCCCGATTGCGCTCCGGGCCCTCGCGGAAGTTGTTGATGATCAGGGACAGTGAGGCGGGCGCCGCCATGGCCGCGCCCACGCCCTGCAGGGAGCGCGCTACCAGGAGCACCGCAGCGCTCGGCGCGAGCCCACCCAGCAGCGAGGCCGCGGTGAACACGACCAGACCGGACATGAACATCCGACGCCGGCCGTAGACGTCACCGAACCTGCCGCCGAGCAGCAGCAGCCCGCCGGCGATCAACGTGTAGGAGTTGAGCACCCACGACAGCCCGATCGGCGAGAAGCCCAGGTCCTTCTGGATCTTCGGCAGGGCGATGTTGACGATGGTCGCGTCGAGCGTGACCATCAGCTGGCAGGCGACGATGATCGCGAGCGCGATCCTCAGCCGTCGGGCGCGGCCGGGATCCTCGGGGGCGGCGGCCTCGGGGGCGGCGGCCCCGGCCGGGGTCGACGCCCTGACGTCTTGGTCCTGGCTCATCCTCAACCTCGATCAGGACACGGGCCGGGGCACGGGCCCGGCCCGGGTGCGACACACGAGCGGTCGGCATGGTTCCGGATGCCCGGACCCGCGATCCGGGCCGCTTCGCGGGCCCCACGATACGGAAAGAAATTCCGTTTTACCACGAGGGTGCGCTGCCGCGGGTCGGCGCCGCCGACGCCCCCTGCCACTCCGGCCACTCCCGCGGCCATCGCGGTCGCCAGGCCGAGCGGGTCCAGCCGGCCGCGGACCTGGTCGGCGCGATCGTCGGGGATCCCGGGACGCGCCGACTGCCGTCGGAACCTGACCGCGGAACCCGTTCGAAGCTTTCGCGGCCAGGGCCGGCGCCCCGCCCGGCGCGCAAGAGGGCCTTTTGGCGGCCAGGCTAGCGGCGCCTAAGCCCGTCGATCAGGACCGACAGCACGAGGCCAGCCTGATCCGGTCGCTGCTCAACCACCAACGCCGTGGCGTTCGCCAGCGTCAGCAGCGTCACCACATCGACGTCGGCGCGCATTGACCCGTCACGCTGCGCCTGCGCCAGCAGCTCCGCGCCGGCCGTGCGCATCCGCTGGCAGGCGCGGCCCAGCGGCGACCCGTGATCCCGCAGCTGGGGCATCACCAGCCGAGCCAGGCCCCGGTACATGGTGAGGCGGGCCACGAACTCGGCCAGCCAGTCCGCGAGGGCGTCGTCAGGACCGCGCGTATCACGCAGCGTGGCGGCCAACCCGTCCATCTCGGCGAGGTGATCTGTCAGGACCGCCTCGACGAGCGTCTCCTGGGTGGCGAAATGGCGATAGACCGTGCCGACGCCGAGACCCGCCCTCTCGGCCACCGTCTTCAGCGGCGCGTCGGTCCCCTCCTCGGAATACACGGCGCGGGCGGCACGCAGCAGACGCTCACGATTGCGCAGAGCATCGACGCGATCGCGGCGTTCGGTCCTGGTCGTCGGCGGTTGCGATGCCAACAGCTCACCTCTCCACCAGACTCGAACCACGCGACGCGGCGCCTGGTCAGACTACTCCGCGGGCCAGCGCACCTCGGTTGCCTCGACCGACGCCCCTCCGGGCCCTGCGCCCCATCACCTTGATCTGCCTGTCGCGGGTGCTGGCGCGGGGAGGTTTGCGGTTCGGTTCCCTGATGAACGGCCCCGACCCAGCCAGCCCGAACCTGGCCTTCGACGGGCCGGGCTGGTACCGGATCAGGATCGCGGCGCAGGGTCGTGACACGCCGAGACGTGCCGACAGCACACCACGAGGCCGTCGTCGTCATCGCCCGCACCACCCAGGAGGCGATCGTCGTCAACCTCGACGGCCTCGACTGGTCCGACGTCCGCACCGACGACCCCGGCACCCCCTCCCCCACCTGCTGACCCGCGCACCCACCCAGCCGTCCGGTACGCTCAGTAACGGCAGAACACGCACTCCAGGGCCCGCAGAACACGCACTCGTCACCCCGCGATTTTTGCATTGACATGGCCGCAGAATGAGTACTGTTGACGTATGCCCATGTCAGGGTACATCCCGCGCATCGCCGACCAGCGGCTGTCAAACCTGCTCGCCGAGCTGCCCGCAGTGCTCGTCACAGGGCCACGGGCAGCGGGGAAGACCACCTCTGCCCGACGTGTCGCCAACGACATCCTTCGGCTGGACGACCCCGCGGTCGCCGCGGCCGTCATGGCGAGTCCGGACGCGGCACTGCGGCGCGCCCGCGAGCCTGTCCTCCTCGACGAGTGGCAGGAGGTGCCGGCGATCCTCGGCGCGGTCAAGCGCGCGGTCGACGAGGACTCGCGGCCAGGCCGGTTCATCCTCACCGGCAGCGTCGAAGCCGACCTGACCGCCCGCCAGTGGCCCGGCACCGGCCGGGTCGTCCGGCTCGTGCTGCATGGGCTCGCCGAGCGGGAGATGAGCCGCTCACTCGACCGACCCGGCCTGCTCGACCTGCTCCTCACCTCGGACGTCTCCCGCCTGCGGATCTCCGGTCCGGCGCCGGGCCTGGACGACTACGTCGATCTCGCGCTGCGCAGCGGATTCCCCGAGGCCGCCCTGAGCCTGCGCGGCGACGGACGGCTCGCCTGGCTCGACGCCTACGTCGATCACGTCGTCACCCGGGACGTGCTGGCCGCGGGCGAGCATCGTGATCCCGTCCGGCTGCGCCGCTACCTCGAGGTGCTCGGGCTCTCGACCGCCGGGCTGCCGGCCGAGAACACCCTGCACAGTGCGGCCGGGGTCAGCCAGCGTACCGCGGACGCCTACGACCGGATCCTGGCCGCGCTGTACCTCGTCGACCTGGTGCCGGCCTGGTCGACGAATCGGCTGAGCCGGCTGACCAAACGGCCCAAGCGGTATCTGACCGATCCGGCGCTCGCCCTCGCCGCCGCCCGGGTCGACGAGCGAAGCGTCCTGCGCGACGGCGACCTGCTCGGCCGGCTGCTCGACACCTTCGTCGTCGCGCAGCTGCGGCCGGAGCTGGCCCTGCTCCATCCGCGTGCCCGGCTCCATCACCTCCGCACCCGGGACGGTCAGGAGATCGACGCCGTCGTGGACCTCGGCGGCGGCCAGGTGATCGCCCTCGAGATCAAGGCCTCCTCGGCCCCCACCGCCCGGGACGCCCGCCACCTCCGATGGCTACGCGACCAGCTCGGCTCCGACTTCCGCGCCGGCGTCCTGTTCCACACCGGCCCGATGCCGTTCGACGTCGACGATCGCATCTGGGCGCTGCCCATCTGCGCCCTGTGGGCAGCGGAAGCGGACTGAAGGCCCACCTGCCTCCCCTTCCACCAACCCGACTTAACTAACTAGGTTGGATGATGTATCTGATCGTGTTACGGTCTGGTCCATGGTGGAGGCCTTATCGGGACGCCTGACGCTCCCGCTCGGTGACGACGCCCACGCGTGGCTGATGGAGGGCCGTCGCCTTCCCCTGGTCGTCTCGATGCGGGGTGAGCTGGCACGGGACCCGGCGGCGGCGCGGGAGTGGTTCGCCGGGCAGCGGGAGACGTTCGACGAGCTGCTCGCCGAGCACGGCGCGCTGCTTCTGCGCGGCCTGCCCCTCGACGGTACGGCCGCCTTCTCCGAGCTGATCGCGCACTATCCCCCGCACAGGGGCGGCTATGCCGGCGGGGCGACGCCGCGTGACGAGCTGGGCCGCAACGTCTACGAGGCGACCCGGGTACCGGCGGCGGTGGACATCAAGCTGCACCAGGAGATGGCCTACCTGCGCCACTACCCGGCGAAGATCGCGTTCTACTGCCGGCAGCGCGCCACCACCGACGGCGAGACGATCATCGGGGACATGCGCGCCTTCGGCCGGGAGTTGCCGGAGCGGTTTCTGGACGACCTCGCCGGCCGCGGCCTCGTCTACCACCGCAACTTCCGCGATCCGCACACGCCGCACGGCTGCGAGAAGTACCCGTGGATCTACCACGCCACCCTGGTCAACGGCTTCGGCACCGACGACCACGACGCCATCGAGGCGGACTGCCGCCGTCTGGGCATGGACGTCGAGTGGCAACCCGACGGCAGCCTGTCGACGCGTCTGGAAAAGGCCGCCTTCGCGGACCATCCGCGTACGCACGAACGCGTGTACTTCAACCACATCCTGACCCAGATCATGGACGGGCAATGGCTCGGCGACACGTACGAGGCGTATCTCGACCTGTATGACCGGGCCGGAATGCCACGGCCCTATCACGTCACCTACGGCGACGGCGGCCAGATCGACGAGGCGGACTACCGCGCGGTCGCCGACGGGCTCGCGAAGGCCGTCGTCTGCTTCCCCTGGGAAGACGGCGACGTGCTGCTCGTCGACAACGTCTACACCGCGCACGGCCGCAATCCGTACACCGGCTCGCGCGACGTCCAGGTCGCCCTCATCGACTGACCGCCGGCCGCCGCACCCGCGGAAGCCCGGTGCCGTCAGACGGCCAGTACGCGTACGCCCGCCGTCCGTACCGCCACGCACGACAGGAACAGAAGGGAGCCGGACCATGACGGTCACCGACATGCTCACCGCCGCCGGCCGGCCGCCGGTCGCGGATCCAGACGAGCGCGTCCACCGGCGGCGGAAGCTCGCCGCGGCGCTGCGGCTGTTCGCGCGGTTCGGGCTCACCGAGGGCGCCACCGGCCACATCTCGGCCCGTGACACCGAGCGCCCCGACCATTTCTGGATCAATCCCGCCGACCAGCCGTGGGCGCGGCTGCGGGCGAGCGACCTGATTCTCGTCAGCCCGGACGGGACCGTCGTGGAGGGCGACGGGCCGGTGAATCCGGCGGGCGTGGCCATTCACGCCCAGCTGCTCGCCGCCCGCCCGGACGCGGTGTCCGTCGCGCACGCGCACTCCGTCGCGGGAAAGGCCTGGTCCGTGCTGCGCCGGCCGCTGGACCCGCTCACCCAGGACGCCTGCGCCTTCTATGGCGACCACGTCGTCGTCCCGTTCGCCGGCATCGTGCTCGACGCCCGGGAGGGCGAGCACATCGCCGAGGTCCTCGGGCCGGGCAAGGCCGCGATCCTCGCCAACCACGGCCTGCTGACCGTCGGGCGCAGCGTCGACGAGGCGGCCTGGTGGTATATCAGCCTCGACCGCCAGTGCCAGGTGCAGCTGCTCGCCGAGTCCGCCGCCGGCCCCCTCCACCTGATCGACCACGACACCGCCACCGCGACCGCCGCCGTCAACGGCTCCCCCGAGGTCGGCCGCCTCCAGTTCGCCCTGCTCTGGAGGCAGATCACCACCGAGGAACCCGACCTGCTGGACTGATTTCGCCGTATGGCCGGACAAACGCCGCCTGCGCCGCCCCGAAACGGTCTAGCCTGACTGGACGTGAACCCCGGTGAATCCCCCAGCGACGACCGGCCAGACGGTCCGGATCCTCGACCGCGCCGGCCCCGGAACAATCCGGTCGAGCAGAAGCCGCGCAACATCGTGCCCGGTACCGTGCCGGTCGAGCTCTTTGTCGCCCGTACCACCCGGGTGGCGGTGTTCCTCGCGTCGATCGCGGCCTATCCGCAGGGTTTCGAGGTGACGGTCGAGACGGCCGCCCGTTCGGACGCCCTGCCCGGGCTCCTTCTTCCGGGTGGATTCAACCAGCCCCCCGATCCCGCGCCGATCATCGCGTTCTGGGTACGCTTCGCCGACGACAGCGTCGAGGTCCGCTACGGCCCCAGCAGCGGGAACAGCTCCGAGGCGGTGCCGTTTCCCCGGGTCGGCGCCGGACCGCGCGGATCGGTCGTCGGGGTCACCTACGGCCCCGCCGGCGCGAACGGCGGAATCGACGTGCCGTTCCGCCACGTCCCCAGCGGACCGCTCGAATCCTTCGACGGCGTGCATCGCCATACCGAGCGGATCTGGGTGTCGCCGCTCCCGCCGCCGGGCCCGGTCACCTTCCTGGCGGCGTGTCCGTCGCGAGACCTGACCAGCGCCGAGGTCAGTATCGACGCGAGCGTCGTTCACAGCGCGGCGCAGCGCGCGGTCGAGGTGCTGTCACCGGCTCCGACGCCGCCCGGCACCGGGCAGCCACCGGCGGATCCGGCGACCGCGGCCACCGAAGTGCGCGACGCGTTCGCCCGTGCCTTCACCGGCGGCCAGGACGTGGACGCCGTGTTGGCCGCGGTGCAGGACGGCCCGCGGCTGCGGGACACGCTCCTCCAGGCCCGGGCCAACCAGCCCGTGGCCACGCGCACATCACGGCCACTCGTCGGCGAGATCGTGTTCCTGAGCCCCACCCGCGCGGCGGTGGAATTCCAGCTCGCCTACTCCGGAGCCGTCCAGTCCGGGACCCGGATCGGCTTCGCGGTCCTCGACGACGGGAACACCGCATGGCAGGTGTCCCGGGAGACCTACTGTGGCGTGCTGTCCTGGACCGGTGCGCGCTGCCCCCCAGCCTGAGCGTCGGCGTTGACGCCCTCGCCACAGGTAGATACGGTCAGATACTAAGTCATAATATTTAGATGTTTCCTGGTGATGGGAACTGCCCCGAGAGAGGACCCATGGCAGACAGCGGCACCGGCGGCGGCAGCACGACGACCTCCGCGAACGGCACGGCACCCGGCGCCGAGGCCGCGCTCGCGGTGGAGGGTGAGGCGACGCCCCTACGGGTGGAACGCGTCGAGCCGTCGATCGCGGTGCTCACGCTGTCCCGGCCGAAGCAGCTCAACGCGTTGACGCCGGAGCTCGTCGATCTGATCCGGGAGACCCTGGTCGAACTCGGCGGCGACGCGTCGGTGCGGGCGGTGGTGCTGACCGGGGCCGGCCGGGCCTTCTGCGCCGGGCTCGACATCGCCCGCCAGGTCAAGCGCAACGAGGGTCGCGCACGGTCGTCCGCGGAGCGCTTCGCCAGCCAGGAGAACTTCGCGTCGATGGTGCGGGCCATCCGGGCGATCCCGCAGCCGGTCATCGCGGCCGTCAACGGGGCCGCCGCCGGGGCCGGCATGGGCCTCGCGCTCGCCGCCGACATCCGGATCGCCGCCGAGTCGGCCCGGTTCCACGTCGCCGCGGTGAAGATCGGGCTGTCCGCCGGCGAGTGTGGCATCAGCTACCACCTTCCCCGTCATATCGGCTCGTCGCGCGCCGCCGAGATCATGATGACCGGACGCCCGGTGGACGCCGCCGAGGCCGACCGCATCGGCCTGGTCTCCCGCGTCGTGCCCGCGGGCGAGCTGCTCGAGGCCGCGCTCGACACCGCCCGCGCCATCGTCGCCAACAGCCCGTTCGGCGTCATGCTGACCAAGCGCGCCCTGTGGTCGAACCTCGACGTCACCTTCGACACCGCCCTCGAGATCGAGAACCGCACCCAGATCCTCACCTCCATGTCGAACGACCACGCCGAGGCGATGCGCGCCTTCCTCGACAAGCGGCCCGCCGCTTTCACCGGCAGGTAGCGACCGGATCCGTGCCGCCTCGTGGCCGCGGCGTACCAAAGGCGGGATGAACGGCCGTCCCGCGGGCTCGACGACGTTCACGCCGCGTGCGAGTGGGTCGATGTGCGACACTCCGACTGCGGTCGCAGAGTTTTGCCCGGGCGGAGAATGTGGTCGCCGCGGGGTCAGCCGTTCGTCGGCGGCCTTCTGCGGCGCGCGGGAGGAGCGGTCAACGATGGCGGACGCCGCAGGTCGAATAGAGCTCGTGGACGTGCGCGGTCTCGGCTTGGACCAGTTACGCGACTCCCCTTCCGCCGCGCTGCGCGGCGGTGTTCACCGCCTGCTCCTCGACCGTGAACCGACCTGCGCGCGCGGCGATCAAAGCGGTGGTGGCGGCTGCGTACTTCAGCCGGATTGATGTGTCCTGATCCCATCGCCGCCGGTCCGGCAGTCACCGGTATCGGGGGCACGGTCGCATCACATCTGTTCTTGCCCGGGGACGTGGACAGCCTTACCTTCGGTACACTCGGTCCGGTCATTGTCCGAAAGCTGTTGGACGCCGAGACGAGCCATCGTCGGCTGGCATTCCGCGCCGTTCTCGACGCTCTGCGGGACCGGCCGGGCGCGGCCGGTCCACTGATGTCCGCCGACGAGGCATGGGATCTGCTTGTCGATGTCGAGCGTCGCAGACCGGCCGCCGTCAAGGTGGTGCTCGACTCCCCCTTCGCCGGGGCGTGGGCCGCCCGGCTGCTGCGCCGGCTGCACACCGGCGGTACGGAGGATGTGCCGCTATGGGTCGAGGTCGGCTACCTGCACACTATGGCGGCCTCGGCCGTCGTCCACGCCGGGGGCCCGCTCGACATCAGGGTGCCGATGCGCCAGGGCGTGATCCACCTGCCCACGCTCGGCCACACCCGCTTCGCCGACCACGAGGTCTGGGAGACCGCCACCGTGCGAATGTCGGAGCGCGGGGTGGAGATCATCACAGCCGCCGACCGCATCCTGCTCGAGGGAGTACCGGCGCCCACACCCGGCGGCCCCGGCGGCCCCGGCATGGTGGCACGTGCCGTCCCGGTCACCCAGGTATGGCGGCCCACCCGCGTGGCCAGCGCGGTCGGCGTCGTCCTGGAGGACGCCGATCCGTATCGCCTCACCCGGCACAGCGCGCCGCCGGTGTGGCTTCCGGCTGCCGACCTGCAACGCTGGGAACGCAAGCTGGCCGCGGTCTGGACGGTGCTGCGCGAGGGCCATCCGGGCCTCGCCGAGGCCGTGAGCGCGACGGTAGCCGCGATCGTCGCGCTGCCCGCAGCGGACCGCTTCCACTCCTTCAGCGCCAGCTCGAACGACGCCGTAGGCAGCGTCGAGATGTCCGAGCCCCACGATCCCGTCGACGGAGCCGCGACCCTCGCGCACGAACTCCGTCACGCGCTGCTCGGCGCGCTGTCCCACCTTGACGATCTCGTGGACCCGCGGGCGGCCCCGCGGCTGTGGTTCGTGCCCTGGCGCGACGATCCGCGGCCGACCCGCAGCGTTCTCCAGGGTGTCTACGCCTACCACGGCGTCACCGACTTCTGGCGGATCCAGCGGCGGCGCGCGCGGGGGGCCGAGGCGATGCTCGCCCACTTCGAGTTCGCCGTGTGGCGTCGCGCGGTGCTGGACATCTCCGCGGATCTGCTCCGGGACGGGCCGTTGACCGGCCTGGGACGGCGCTTCCTGTCCGGTCTGCGGCTCACCGCGCTCGGCTGGATCGGTGAACCGGTGCCCACAGAGGCCCGCCGACTCGCGGACCTCGTGCACGCCGACACGCGGGCGATGTGGCGGATACACCACCTGGTTCCCGAGCAACGCCTCGTCCACCGGCTCGCCGCGGCCTGGTCGGACGGCGCGGCTGTGCCGGCGGACGTGGTCGCGGTCCCCCAGCGGTTGCGCCCCGATCCGCGGGCACGAGCGCTCGACTCCCGGGCCAGGCTGGCCCGGCGCTGGCTGGCCGAGCGCGACGCCTTCCGCCGCGACGAGCGCGACGCGGTGATCAGCGCGGCGGACGCGGCGTTGATTGCCGGGGACGGCGTCCGGGCAGGTCGGCTCTACGCCAGGACACTCGATGCGGCCGACCAGACCGGCAGTGCCGACCGTCGAGACCTCGTCGGCCTCGGACTCGCTCTCGGCGAGCACACGACGGCGGGACGGGTGCTGCGGCGGCGTCCCGACCTCGTCCACGCCGTGGCACGAGCCGCGCCGCGCGGCGGCGGCGCGGCACTCGCCGCCTGGCTGTCGCCGTGCGGCGACGAGCCGTCGTTCTAGATCGGCACGGGGTCCAGGTCGCAGTCCAGGCGTATCCAGGCCACGATCTGGCGGGCGGCCGGATGCTCGCGCCCGAGCACCGCGTCCACCTTGCTCAGCGTCCGGGCCTGCAGGTCCAGCGCCTCCTCCGTGCGCTCCAGGGCCCGCAGGTCGATCGCGAGGTTTGCCGACACGGCCAGCGTCGAGGGATGGGCCTCCCCGAGCGTCGTGATCGCGCTCGACAGCGTGCGGCTGTCATGATCGTACGCCTCCTCGAAGCGACCCAGCATGTACAGGTCGCTGGCCAGGTTCGCGCCGGTGGCCAACGTCGACGGGTGCGCGTCGCCGAGCCGTTCGACGAAGGCGGCCAGCGTCCGCTCGTCGCGTTCGAGGGCCGCCTCGACCTGGCCTGAGAGCCGATCGATGATCGCGAGGTTGACGGCGGCGGTCAGGGTGTGCGGATGGGCGTCGCCGATCCGGGCGGCGTACCGCAGCAGAGTTCGGGTGCAGACCGCGCGGGCCTCGTGCAGGGACCCCGCGTGCCGCAGGTCGATGGACAGGCCCAGGGCCGAGGCGAGCGAGGCGGGATGCTCACCGCCGTAGCGGTGGAACGATCGTTCTTCGACATCACGGGACAGCTCGAGGGCCGCGGCGTGGTTGCCGGCGCGGCGGTTCGCCACCGCCAGGTAGCGGCTCGAGTGCAGCCGCGCGGGATGATCCGCCGAGATGCCCGGCTTGCGTCGGTAGCGAGCGTCGATCTTCTCCTGCTCGGCCAGCGCGCCGAGGTAGTCCCCGAGCTCACGGCGATCGACGTTGAGCCCGGTGAGCGTGTTGAGCGTCTGGCTGTCGTCCTCCCCGAACAGGCGGGCCTGGCGCTGCCAGGTGTCGTCGGCCAGCGTCGCCGCCTCGGTGAAGCGACCGAGCAGCCGCAGGCATACCGCGACGTTCTGCGCGGTGGACAGCGTCTGGGGATCGTCCGAGCCGAAGTCCCGCGTGGCGCGGGCGTAGGCGTCCTCGGCGATCTCGAGCGCCGCGGCGAACTCACCACGCCAGCGCAGGTCGGTGCCGACGCTCCCCATGAGGATGTTGGTCAGCTCGGCGTCCGGACCGTTGACGCGCCTCGACAACTCGAAGGTGCGCCTGTTGATCTCGGCGGCCTCGGCGTAGCGTCCCACGGCGACCAGACCCCAGCCCACCCGCAGGCCCATCTGCTGGGTGTACGGATCCTCCTCGCCGAACCCCGCCTCCCAGGCATCGTAGACGAGCCGGGCGAAGTCGCTGCTGCCCTGGTGATCGCCCCACGACCAGAGGTAGTCGCACAGATTGAGCAGCAGCTGGCGAACCCGGGGGTCTCTGCACCGCTCGGTGTTGGAGGCGACCACATGCGGATAGAGATCGGCGTATGACGACCACAGGACCGAGTTGGAGGGGTCGTTGGGGTCGCTCGCCGCGAGCAGGACGTGGGCGCCATGGCGCATCGTCCCCTGCTGCTCGGGCGTCATCCGGCCGATGAGCACCGCCTGGACCAGACGGTGCATGACGATCGAGTTGTCCCGATGGTCGATGCGCGCCAGCGCGTACCGGTTCACGTCACGGATGGCCCGGCTCAGTTTCACCGGGTCGCGCAGCGCCTCGTCGAGCGCCGGCGAGATCTTTTCGTTGTGCGCGCGGGACAGCAGCTGCCGGGAGATGGGCGCCGGCGCGAAAGAGGCGCAGACCTGCAGAAGTTCCAGAGCTGCCGGATTGCTCTGCGCCAGCCGGTCGAGCGCGACGTTCCAGGCTGCGGTCACCGGCTGGGGATAGTCCGCCGGCGGGGTACCGAGCAGGTCGGTCAGTTTGTCCTCCAGGAGGCGTAGGTACTCCCCCGCCGACATACCCGTCTCCGCTCGCCAGGTCGCCGCGGTCTCGATCGCGAGCGGCAGGTCTCCCAGCGCCGCTGCCACCCGGTCGGCGTCCGCGTCCGCGAGCGGCGCGCCCCGGCTGCGCAGCAGCTGGACGCTCTCCTCGCGGCGGAACACGTCCACCTCCAGCGGGCGGCTGACATGCGCCCAGCTCGGATCGCGGGAGGTGACCAGGATGCGGCCGGTCGCGCTGGCTGGGAAGTACTCCCGCACCGACTGCGGATCCTCGGCGTTGTCGAACACCAGCAGCCAGCGCCCGTACGGATCCCCCAGGCGCAGGGCCTCGACGACGCGGCGCACCGCCACGGTCGCCTCGGTGCCGACGTCCAGCCCGAGCCGCGCGCCCAGTTCCGTGAACGCGTTGCCGATCTGCACCGACTGTTCGGCCGGGATCCACCAGATGACGTCGAAGTCCGACAGATGCCGGTACACGTACTCGGTCGCAAGCTGAGTCTTGCCCACCCCGCCCATGCCCCGCAGCGTCTCCGGCAGCACGGTCGCGACGCCCTCGGCCAGACGGGTGTCCAGGTCGGCGAGCAGATCCTCGCGACCGGTGAAGTGCGGATTACGCGGAGGTATGCTCCCCCAGATCCGGGGCAGCCGGCCGGGACCGGGAAGCGTCGGAACGGGCAGAGTCGCGCTCAGCCTCACCCGCCCTCCCTCCGGCCGGTCGCGCGCCGTGACGCCCTCGGTGGCTTCCGTCCTGCCGCCCTCTTGGTGGGAACTCATGTGCTCCACCCCGGCTGCGCTGCCCATTGTAAAAGTACTATCACTCTCTGTTGTATTAGCCGGGCCGTGTGTCGCCCGGCCCACCGGGACAGGTGGGCGTCTCTGGGGATCGTGAGGACCGGGCGGCGCGTCGCCCGGCGTCGGCGCGGTGGGGCGTCCGTCGTGGTCGACGAGGCCCAGCGCGTGGCAGACCCGCACGACATCGGCCCGGCTGAGCGTGCCGCGCAACATCCACCGCGCGGGCGTGGCGATCGCGAACCTGGTGACCGCGTCCCCGGCCCGACCCAGCCCGGCCCTGGGCGCGAGCAGGCCGGCGGCGAAGACCTCGGTCACGTCCCGGCGCTCGGCGCCGGCGATGCCGGCGATCGTGCACAGGCCATGGTGGTCGACGGCCTCGACCGCGGCCAGCAGACCGGCCAGTCGCCGCGCGGCCGGCGACGCGGCGGCCGCGAAATCCGCGAGACGGTCGGGTGGCGGCGGTGGTGCATCCTCCCGCTGCCGGGGCAACGGCCCCAGGTCATCGGCGATCACGGCGGTCGTCTCGAACCAGACGGGCTCGGTCGCGGCGACGTAACGGGCCCAGTAGGCGATCCACTCGACGTCGAACCCGATCACCGGCACCAGCGTGCCGGCGCGGGCGGAGACCTCCCACGGTGCCTGCGCCCCAGCGCCAGGATCCGTGTCCGTGTCCGTGTCCCCGTCGGCGTCAGGTCGAAGTCCCGCGTGGCGCCAGAATCGGATCCGGCCCGCGGCGCCACGGCCGGCACCACGTATCCGCACTCGGCGGGCGCCCAGGTCGGTCCAGCGCCACAACGGTGCGTTCAGGACGTCGAGGATGGCGACCGGACCCGCGTCGGCCCAGTGCGACAGGACCGCGGCCATGTCCCCGCCGCGCCAGGCCGGTCCCAGCCCGTCCGTGACCAGCCAGATCACACGACGTCCCACCGCCGCCCGCCAGCTCGGCGCACCCCGCGACGCGTCCCCGGGCAGGCCGCCGCGCAGGCGCATCCGGCCGTTTGGCTCGTCGGCGACGAGGCGGGCGATGGAGACGTGATCGAACGCAGGCTGGCGGCGCAGTAACCGGGCCAGGCGAGGAACGGCGTCGGCCCACACCGCGAGGAACGTCGGACTGGCGTCGACCACGAGGAGCAGATGCCAACCCCGCCGGGCCGCCGGCCCGCGCCGGCGTGGGCGGCCGCGGACGAGCGTCTCGGCGTCGGGCCGGGTGAACGACCGGACCTCCCGGCTGACCAGCGGGCCGAGCGCGCGGGCCAGCGCCCGGGAGAAGGCCCGCTCGTCGCGCACGGCCGGTGGCAGCTCGGCGTGGACCGGGACGGTCAGGGCCCGCAGTCGCGAGGGCTTGTCCGGCTGGTCCTCTCCCTCGGCCGGCGCGCGGTCCTGGTCCCGGTCCGACGGGTTCGCCGATGGCCAGACGCCCGTCATGGCATGCTCGGGAAGGTCTCGTCGGCGGGAGCGGCCCACACCGCGTCGATCACCTCGAGCCCGCCGTCGCCGTCAAGGGCTCCGGTCAACGCCAGCTGGGCGAGGTCCACCAGCTGATCCACGACGAGACCCGCCCCGGCGGACCGGCGTGCGACGAAGCGGTCGACCAGATCGGCGAAGCGGGGATCAGGCCCGAAGCGACCCTCCAGCAGCCGCCGCAGCGTCTGCGCCGACGGTGCGGCGGACCTCACCCGCACGCAGCGCCGCCGTAGGGCGGTGGGCAGCTCCCGATCGTCGAGGACACTGATCACGATGATCGGGAACTCGGCGCACTGCACGACGTTCGAGTCGAGCGTGGTAACCCCGCCCGGATCGTCCGTCGCCACGTCGGCGGCGCCCTGCGCGGACATCGCCGCGGCGAGCAGGCCAGGTACCCGGATGCGCCCCCCATCAATGACCTCGACGAGATCGTCGGGCAGGTCGACATCGGCCCGGTCGAGGCCCTCCACCAGCAGTACCCGAGGTCGCCGGCGCGCGAGCAGGGCCGTAGCCAGGGGCCCGAGCCGCAGCGAACCGTCCGCCACCTCGCCGGCGGGCGGGCGGAACAGGGCGTGGACGAACCCGGCCTGGTCATCATCGAAGACACCGTCGCGCAGGAGGGTCCGGCCGTTGACGGACCATCGCAGCACCCTGCCGAGCCCCAGTTCCCGCGCAATCAGATACGCCAGCTCGCGCCGCCCCGATCCCGCCGGCCCGACGACGACCAGGGGCCTGCGCAGCGCGATGCCCGCGTTGATCGCGGGCAGCTGGCCGCGGTCCAGCAGCGCCGCGCCCAGATCGGCGCGACGGCGGGCCGCCCGCTCATCCTCCTCCGCCGGCGTCGACAGGTCGTTCGGGGCCGCGGTGAACCGACGCGACGGCGGAGCCGGCGGCCACTGCACGGCCTCTGCTCGCGGCTGGCCGGTGCCGTGAACCAGCCACCACGCCGGCGGTTCGCCGCCCTCGACCGGACTACCGGCCGGACGGCGACCGGTCGACGTCCGGCGGACCGGGTAGGTGTCCTCCCGGCCGTCGGGGATGCTGGCGTTCGTGCGCAGGACGCCATCGTCGGCGCCCACCGCTTCGACGCCGTCCGCGATCACGATGCCGCCACGGGGGCGGGCCGGGTGACGGCGGCGGGCGATACCCATCCACCTGCCGGCGGCCGTTCGGTCCGCCTGGCGGCGCCGCCGGCCGTCGGCGGCCGGTCCGCGTCGTCGTACAGGAGGGTGACGGCGTGCAGGTGTGCACCCAGCGGATCGGCGCTCTGGTCCAGCCGGGTGAGGTTCTCGGCCCGCAGGCGGTGGGGCAGGTCCCGCGGTTCACCGTGGACCAGCACATGGTGCAGGTCCGCGTCGATCGCCGCGCGCCCGGACTCCGGACGCTGCCAGGCGGCCACGGCGACTCCGGCCCTCAGCGCGTCGACGAGCTGGCGCTGTGCCACCGAACCGGGAGTCGGCGGACCGCTGAGAACCACCACGGTGATCCCCCGCTGCGCGTCCAGACCGAACGGCCCGATCCGTGCCGCCTCGACCACGACGACGTCACCGGGAGCGGCCTCGCTGTACGCGGCCCACCGCTGCTGCCAGCGCCGCCGCGCCAGATCTGACCACTGCAGGCGGTCGAGGCTGCGCAGCACGATCGCATAGTCCTGGAGGAGTAACCGACGGGAGCCGTCCACCTCGCGCGCCCATCCGCAGACGGGAAGGGCCAGGTGCTGTGTGGGCAGGGTGAGCTCGACGAGCAGATCGATCGGTTCCCCGACCGGGATCTCCGCGGCGACCACCGCCTCGGCCTCGTCGAGGATGGCCGCGGTGACCTCCTCGAACCGCTCGGTGCCGGCCTGGCGGGCGGGCCCGAGCCAGGCCGCCGCGGACCCCGTCCAGCGCAGCGTCCAGGAGGCATGATGATCATCGGGCCCTGGGCCCATGGGCTCGAGTTGCAGGGTGATGACGCAGGCGTGCCGGCGCCGGGCCAGCGCGGGTGCCAGCGCGAGCCGTGCGCTGTGCAGCTGCGCGGAGAGGTCGGACCGATGTACCTGACGGTAGAGCCAGGCCTCGACCCGTACCCAGGTGCCCGGCGTGAGCAGATCCTGGCAGCGCAGCAGGAATCGGACCGGGGGCGTCAGCTCTCCCGGCGCCGGCACCCGACTCGCGGCCCACACGAACTGGTGCCACGCGGTGGCGCAGTGGCGGGGTGTGCGCGACGGACTGCAGGCCTCGTGGAACGCCCACGTCCCCCGCCGCGCGGTGACGGCCGTGAGCTCGTCGCGCAGGACCTCCCAGAGCGTGCCCAGGTCCTCGGCGACGTCGATCGCGTCCCACTCATCCCGCAGCCGGCACAGGCGGTCCGCCAGCGGCGAGTCGGGCCGAAGATCCCCCACGGCGTCCACGAGGGCGCTGACGCCGCCCGGCAGGTCGTCGAAACAGCCCTGGACGAGCCGGAGATACCAGTCCCGGTCGACGTGGTACTCCGGGAGCCGAAGCCGCCACCCCACGCGCCTTTCCAGCCTGCCGACCAGCAACATCCGGACCTCGACGCTACGCAGGTCCGGTTCTCGTTCGAGCATGTCGACAACGGCCATGATGAGCGTTTCCCGGTACGCACGCGACGCATCGCCGTTGGCCACGATTCCCCCGAATGATGACAACGCGCCCGTCGACGGAAAAGCGATGCGCGCCCACCCGTCAGGTACCACGCGCAACGTCGCCGCAGCGCGCAACGTTCCTTCCCGCGGTGGCCATTGTGCCGCCAGTGACGGTACGGGCGGGGAGGCCGGCGCGGCGCGCATTCTCGAGTACGCCAGGTCAGGTGCGGTAGGCCGCGAAGACGGCGTTGTCCGGAAACCGGGCCGCCGCGACCGCCAGGACACAGCGCCGCCCATCGGCCAGCAGGCCGTGCCGAAGCAGCCGCGCCACCTCCCACCAGAAGGTGACAGCGTCGTGGTCCGGCACGGGAACACGCTCGAGAGGAAATCCGGCGTCCGCGAGCAGGTGTCGCGCGGGGGCCCCGTGACCCGCCGCGCGGGCGAGCTCCCGGATTTCCACCGGGGTAAGATCCCGTCTCTCGCCATCCGTGGGGTGCGCCTCACCGTCGGGATCGCCCCTGGTGCCGACGTCAACGCCCGTCTCCCAGGCGGCGCCAAGGCGCCGCAGCTGATGCGCGAGCGAGGATCCCGGCCGCAGGTCGTCAACAGCGTCCACGAGGACGCCGACCCCCCCTGGCAGACCGTCGGCGCAGGCCTGGACCAGCAGGAAGCACCAGTCCCGGCCGATGGGCGCCTCCGGGAGATACAGCCGCCGCCCGCTGCGTCGCTCGATCTGCTCGAGGAGGAGCCCGCGGGTGCCACTCAGGTGCAGATCCGAGCGACGCTCGAGCGCGTCGACGATCCTCATCAGGAGCTCGTCCCCCGCCGACGCCGCGCCCCTCACCCCATCGGTCACGGAGCGGTCAACACGGCGAGGCCAGAACGGATCACCTATGGCCACGACCCTCCCACCCCCCGAACAATCGCGGCACAACACCTTGGGTAACGATCCACGCCGTCCACGAGCGGTCCTCGTGACGGCATGCACCAGGCCAGTCTCCCGCCGACCGGACCGATGATGCAATATGCAGCGGACCGACGACGCACCGGGGAGTCGACCGGCAACGGGAACTGGTCGATCAGCCCGAGGGAGTGCTCGCGCGCCCAGCCGTCCGCCACCTCCTGGGACGGGACGTCACCGACCTCGACCGCGCCCGGCAGGCCATCCTGCCAGCGGCGCAGGCCATCGGTGCTGACGCCCGGCCGGCTCCAGACCGCTGCCGCCGCGGCGACGAGCGGGTGTGGATCGGCCAGCAGCGCCGCGGCTCCGCGAGGGGGCCGGGAACGACGGCCGAACCGGAGATGCCGCCGCCGGCGGCGACACACGGCCAGCCCTGGCCCCGTCGTCATCGAGGTTCGGGTGGGGTGCTCGCCGTCGACGGCGGCGGTGTGGCCAGCCGGCCGAGGCGGCGACCGGCGACCTGGATCAGGATTCCAGCGGCGTCAGCCCGCGACGCCGCTGGCGTCACTCCCACGCTCGGCGCCAGCCACCTCGGGGTGAGGCCGTTCAGGTGCGCACGGCGGCGGCCGGTGCGGGGTCCACGGCCGGCGCACCACCCGCCTCCCCGTCCGCCTCGCCGCTGGTGCCCAGGTAGGCGGCGATCGTCGCCGGGTCGTTGCGGACGTCCGCCGGCGTGCCCTCGCAGATCTTCTCGCCGAAGTCGAGCACCACCACGCGGTCACAGTGCGTCATCACGAAGTTCATGTCGTGCTCGATGACGAGGACGCCCATACCGAAGGTGTCGGCGAGCTGGCGCACCAGGACGCCGAGCTCCGCGGTCTCGACCGAGGACAGGCCGGCGGCCGGTTCGTCCAGCAGCAGCACGCTGGGCAGCGTCGCGACGGCCCGCGCGATCGCGAGCAGCCGGCGCCGGCCGTAGGAGAGATCCTGGGTCTGGCGGTCGAAGTCCGCCGCCAGCTCGAAGTCGGCCACGGCGGCGAGCACCTGCGGCGGCAGCTCCGCCCTGTCCGGCGACACCAGGTCGCGCACGTAGGCGGGCAGGCTGCGCTCGTCCGCCGCGGTGCGCAGGTTGTCGCGGACGGTCATGTCCTCCAACAGTTCCAGGGACTGGAACGAGCGGCTCAGACCCGCCCGGTTGCGCCGGGCGGCGGACAGGGCCCGCAGCGAGCGTCCGTCCAGCCGAATATCACCCTCCGTAATGGGCGTGAAGCCGCTGACGGCGTCGAGCATCGTCGTCTTGCCCGCGCCGTTCGGACCGATCAGGCCCACGACCTGGCCGGGCTCGACGCGGAAGCTGACGTCATGCACCGCCCGCACCGCACCGTAGCGCACCGTGATGGAGTCGACCTCCAGCACGCGCGGCGGGACGGTCTCCCGCCGGGCCACCGCATCGCCGGCGGCGGCGGGGATGCCGCCGTCCGCCGTCGGAGCCCCGGAGCGAGGGGCCCGCCGCAGCAGCGCCGCGGGCGAGGGCAGCGAGGGAAGGGACGGCAGCGACGGGAGCCGGGCCGAGACGGCGCCGATCTGTCTGCTGACCTCGGCGACGATGCCGTTCTGGTTGCCGATCAGCAGCAGGATCAGGATGACGCCGGAGATGAGCGGCAGGTAGTCACTCAGCCCGGAGAAGATCGCGTCCGAGACCTTGGTGCCCACTGACCCGGAGGCCAGGGTGCCGCCGGGGATCGGCCCCAGCACGTACCCGATGCCGCCGATGGCCGCGTTGCCGACCGACGTGATCGAGCCATCTGCCGTGAACGTGCTGAACAGCAGCGAGTGGGAGCGGAACCCGTCGACGATGCCACCGAGGGCGGCCAGCGCCGAGGACAACCCGAAGGCGTAGACCTTGGCGCCGGCGACGTCGATGCCCAGCGCCGCGGCGGCTCGCTCGTTGGTCCGCACGGCCAGCAGCTGCCGGCCGGTCCGGCTGCGGCGCACCTTCGCCACGAGCAGCGCGGCCAGCACGAACACGACGAACGCGAACGCGGCATAGCGGCTGGGATGCTCGGAGGCGTCGATGTTGAACCCGAACAGGTGCCGGGCGCCGACCTCGATGCCGGCCACCCCGCCGGTGGCCTTGGCGTTCTGGAACAGCATGTACTGCACCGACGCGCCGAGCCCCAGGGTGATAATCGCCAGGTTGACGCCCCTGGTACGCAGGGCGGGCAGTGAGAAGGCCATCCCGATCGGCACCGCCGCGAGCACCGCGACCACCGCCGCGAGCTCGAACGGCCAGTGCGCGGAGGCCACCAGCCGCCCGGCGATGTAGGCACCCACGCCGGACAGGGCGACCTGGCCGAGCGAGAGCTGCCCGGCGTAGCCGGTGACGACCACGATCGACAGCAGGATGAGGCTCGCGACCATCGTGCCCGTGACCGCGTCCGCCCAGGTCGAGGACGCGGCCTGGGTGATCAGGACGATGGCGACGACGGCGACGACCAGCAGCCGGCCGACACGCACCCGTCCCGAGCCCACCTCGGGCTGGCGTTCGTTCATGAAGTCGCGCAGCGGGAGCGAGCGTCCCCGCAGCGTCATCATCACCATGATGACCAGGAACGGCGCCGCCTGGGACAGGCCGGTGACGTTGCCGTACCTGGTCAGCTCGCTCTGCAGGACGCCCATCGCGATGCCTGCGGCGAAGGCGATGCCGAAGGAGCGGAAGCTCGCGACGACGCAGACGGCCAGCGCCGCCAGCAGGATGCCGGTCGGCGCGCCGACCTGCAGGCCGATGATCGGCACGATGAGGATCGTCGCGGCGCCGGCGAGCGCGGACCCGATCACCCAGTTCACCGCGGCGATGACGTCGGGCGACCAGCCCAACGTCGCCGCGGCCCGCTGGTTCTGGGCGACCGCGGCGGTGGCCAGGCCGAACGTCGTCCGGCTGTAGAGCGCGAGCGCCACGCTGACCGCGGCGGCGATCGCCAGCAGCAGCAGGCGGTCGGACGTCACGTCGATGTCACCGAGGTGGATCAGCTTGGTGGGCAGGGCGCTGTCCACCAGTTCGGTGGTGTCCGCGTAGCGCAGGACGGCCGCGGCCTGAATGATGATCATGACGCCGAGCGTGGCGACCAGCCGGATGAGCGCGGACGCCCGCCGCAGCGGGCGGATGACCACGAGATGGGTCAGCAGTCCGACGAGTCCCGAGGCCACCACCCCGGCAACGAAGGCGACCGGGTAGGTCACGCCGTGGTTGGCGTTGAGTTCCCAGGCCAGGTACGCACCGAGCATTCCGATGGCACCGTGGGCGAAGTTCACAACGCCGGATGCACGATAAATCAGAATGACGCCGCTCGCGGACAGGGCGTACATCGATCCGATACCGAGACCGAGTAAAGCGAAGCGCAGAACTTCCGTCACGCGACACCCACCTCCTCTCTTCGTTGCCGGGGGGCGGACTGGTTACCGCAGGTCCCGCAGCAGCGGGGCGACCTGAATGAATTCCTTACCGTCGGCGACGACCTTGCCGTCCTTGACCTTTCCGGGGAAGACCGTCGCGTTCACGATGCGCGGAATCGACGAGATCGGCCCCGGCTTGCTCCAGTTCAGCGGCGGGGTCAGCCCGCCGGTGTCGAGAGCGGTCGTCCTGCGCAGGGCGTCCGCCACCGTGTCACCGGTGACGGCCGACAGGCCCTTCGTCACCTTCTGAAAGATCTGGAACGTCAGCCAGGCGGTGCTGTTCTGGTCACTGACCAGGGCGATGTCCTTCTTGTGGCTGCCCGCGTACGTGTCGATCGCGTCGCGGTAGCCCTTCCACAGCGGCGAGGTGGTCGGCGGGTACCAGCCGTCGGTCAGCATGCCCTCCGCAACGCCGCCGGTCTTGTTCAGCACGGTGTCGTCAATGCCGCCGACGAAGTTGATGAGCTTCGGCTTCTCGCCGGACTGGGCGAGGCTCTTCAGGAAGATCGCGACCTGGCCGGGGGCCGTCACGAAGGCGACGCAGTCGGAGCCGCGGGTCTGGGCCACCTGCGGCGCGAAGTCGGTGGCGGTCAGCGGCAGCCGGATCGGCCCGACGACCTTGAGGTTGTGGGTGGCCGCCGCCAGCTTGAACGTGTTGGTCGCCGCGTCGGCCGCCGGGTTGTCCGCCTGCGCGACCGCGACCTGCTTGCAGCCGGCGTCGACCGCTCGCTGCGCCTCACCCGCGGTGTTCGCGTACGAACCGCCGCTGATCGGGAAGGACCACTCGCTGGTGTACTCCGGCGCGGTGAGCGGGGTCAGCCCGATCATCGGAATATGCGCCTGCTCCAGCACCGGCACGGTCCGGTTGCCGAACTGGGTGAAGGAGCCGAGAACCGCGACCGCCTTGCTCGAGACCGCCTGGCGGGCGCACTGCTCGGCCCGGTTGGGATCGCCCTGCGCGTTGCAGGTCTCGAGGACGATGCGGTGACCGTTGATGCCGCCATGGTCGTTGACGTAGTCCGCCGCCACCTGCGCGGCATAGGGAATTCCCGGATAGTTGATGGCCTGGGTGTTCCATTCCGACCAGGTCATCACCTTGACGTCGGGACCGGTCAGGTTCGCGCCGGGCTTCGCCTTGGCACCCGCGTCACCACCACCGCCGCTGCCACAGGCCGAGAGCGCCGCGAGCGCTGTGACGCAGACAGCCGCTAAGACGGGCTTCACGCCTCTCATCGGACTGACGCTCCCGCTAAGACTTCCGTGATCATTCTGGACTCCAGTCCCATGTCCCGCGCCCCCGTCGACGCGTCCGCGATGGTCGTGTCAACCCGCGAAACCCGCCGCTGGGTACAGCGGCGCAACCGGGCGCCAGGCATGCGCGCCACCCCGCTGGACGGTGTGGATCCGCCTTCCTGACCGCCCGGAACCTTCTCTGTAGCGTAGGCCACTTCGCGATGCCGGAACCATAGCGGCCACCTCGACCGACGGCAAGACCTCCCGCCGATCCGGTTCGAGGCGGCGCGGGAGTGGGGCAGCGATCCGGTGCGCTTCCCGGACCTGAGGATCTGCGTGTCCGAGGGTGGCATCTCCTGGGTGCCAGGCCTGCTCAACCGGATGGACCACCTGCTGCGTCACCGCGACAACAAGGCGTACTACGGTCCGTGGTTCGGCCTGGACATCACCCCGACCGAGGTGCTGCGCCGCAACTTCTGGTTCTGCGAGTTCGCCCGGGACTTCGACAGCGCCACGGTGGCGACGCTGGCGCCGCGCTGGGGGGAGGCCGGCTCGTTCGGCTACACGCCGATGCGGCTCGAGCACGTCGCCGGGCAGATCGCCGAGGTCATGGCGTCGCCGATGGTGTTCGAGTACGTGAACCTCGTCGGCCCGGCGCCCTGCCCGAGGCGCGGTAACCGCGGTCCGCGGGCATCGGAGCATGCCCGCGGGCACGGCTCGCGACTGACCCGCTGCTACACGTGAGCCCCCGGGCCCTCCGCTCGCCGCGGGTGCTCGGCTCCGTCGGCTCCGTCCGCGCTGGTCGGCGTGTGGCCGCCGAGGGTCGCGGCGATCCGCCGGGCAGCCGCGGTCAGAGCGCGCAGGATGACGGGCACGTTGCGCTGCGCGATGTCACCCGGACGGCCGACGACGCTGAGTGTCAGTGCGGTTCGGCCGTCAGCGCCGAACACGGGTACGCCGACGACGTCCTGGCGGTGCAGGGTGCTGGTGCGCTGGCCGAGGTGAGCGTACTCCTCGTCGCGCACCAGGTCCGCCATCCGTACCGCGATGTCGAGCCGCTCGTGCTGGGTGGTGGCGCGCGCGAGCTGGACCGCAAGCCTGATCACCAACTCGCTGATCGTGCCGTCGAGGGCGACGATGTGGCCCTGCTCGCGGGTGATGCGCAGGGCGTCGCGGTAGTAGCGGACCTCGTCCGAGTCCTCGTCGAAGCTGAGCCGTTGCAGCCACGCCAGGATCGCGTCGTCGGGCTCCCAGGCCATGAACAGCCGGCCGAGCGGCGGCGCCATCGGCCCCCGGAAGCCCTTGCGGCTGTCCGGGGTGACGTGGGGCGACGCGATGTCCTCCAGGACGAGGAGCTCGTCGCCGGCCCGACCGCCGATGATCACGCCCAGCTCGAAGCGGCGCATCAGGGCATCGCCCTCCTGGCGGGCGGCCAGCAGGCCGGGGTACTGGGCGAGCGCGGCGGCGCCGATCTCGACCACCGCCGGCCCCAGCGTGTACGTCTTGGCCGGCTCGTGGCGCAGCAGGTAACTCGCCTCGGTGAGCGCCATGACGATGGAGTGACAGGTGGAGAGGTTGACGTCGGCGGCGCGCGCGAGCTCGGAGAGGGTCAGTGCGTCGGCGGGTCGGGCCGCCAGCTCGCCGAGTATCCGCAGAGCGCGGTCGAGCGCCGGAACACTCTTCGCCACCTGTCGCCTTTCTGTTCGTTCTGCCTGATCTGCGCCGGGCCGACTCCCTGGGCAACAAGACAGGCGACAACGGCGTGCCGCGTCGCGATCGTACTACCGGACGGGCCCCCACCCGATCCTAGATCCTTCTCCCTAGGGAAGATATCTTTCGCTAAGGGAAGGAGTGTGGCACCCGGCTGGTCGGCGGACCTGAGGGAGGGCGCATGAAGGCAGGGGCGGTCGTACTGCTCGGCGGTCCATCGCAACGTGCCGGCTGTCCTGGGCCGGCGGACGCTGCCCACCGCCGGACTGAGGTCGCCGGCGCGCCGGCGACCCCCGCGTGCGCGGGCTGGAACAGCAGTGGACCATGGGCACGGGCGCCTGCTGGACGACGTCGTCGGGTCAGGAGGCGTCGTCGGGTTCGGTGATCCAGGCGGAGAAGACGGGCAGGCCGTCCCAGGGGCCCGGCGCGGCGGTACCGGTCGACGGGATCTGGTGGCGCGCGACCGCGACGACGGCATAGGGACGGGCGAAGCGCAGCTCGGCGACCCGCGTGCGAAGGACCTGGCTCAGCCGCCCGGCCCACGGGCTCGTGGCCCCCAGATCGGAGGCGGGGGTCAGCCGGTAACGCCAATACCAGCTGACCCTGGTCGCCAGCACCGACGCGAGCACGATCACGACCCGCGGGCCTTCGCCCTGCGCGGCGAACGCGGACATCGTCGGTCACGACGTCCGCTGGCGGGCGAATAGTTGGACCGACGCAATGGTGGTCGGTGTGGCTCGCCTCGCCGGTTGATCGGCGGGGTCAGCGGGAGCGGAAGGGGGCGGCGAGCTGGCCGAGCCAGCCGTTTGGCATGGGGTCGGGAATGCCGTAAGCGGTGGGCATGCGGCGGGGAAGGTAGCTGGTGTGGAAGAGCCAGTCCCAGACGGAGAGGATGGCGCCGTAGTTGCGGTTCACCGCGGCCGGCTCGTAGGCGTGGTGCCAGTGGTGGAAGGCAGGGGTGACGAGCACGGCGCTCAGCGGGCGCAGGGTCAGGCGGGTGTTGGCGTGGGCCAGGAACGGAAAGTAGAACTGGAACGCCATGAAGGCCACCGAGAACGTCAGGTCGAAACCGATCGCGTAGACCGGGGTGACGGTCACGAGCAGATTGATGATCTGATCGAGGGGGTGGCCGCGGCTCGTCGAGAGCCAGTCGAGGCCGGTGCTGGAATGGTGCACCGCGTGCAGCCGCCACAGGACCGGAATCTCGTGCAGTGCCCGGTGGCCGGCGTAGTTCGCCAGGTCGGCGATGAGGAGCAGGACGACGAACTGGAGCCAGCCGGGCTGGGCGAGGACGACCCGGCGCAGCTCGGCGGGAAAGGCCGCGTGCGCGGCCGGGCCGAGCACGCGGAGCGCCACCGTGAAGGCGATCGTGATCGGCAGCCGGTTGGCGAAGCTGTGCACGACGTCGACGGTCCAGTCGCGGCGCGGTGGGCGCCGGACCAGGGGAATGAGCTGCTCAAGCGGGAAGAACACCAGCGCGCAGATCGCGAACCCGATCACCAGCCGGGGCCGCTCCACCACGCCCAGCACGACGGCCGCCGCGACGACCAGCCCGGTGAACGCACGCCGCGCCGACTCCCACCGGCTCCCCAGGAACACCACCGACCCGTCCGATTCCATCGGCATCTCCAACCCCAGCGACATCTCAGACCCAGCAGATCCTCGGGCTCGCCCCGCCTCCGGTGCGCCGGGGAACGGGCCGCCCGATCGCACGGCCCATCCCCCGGCGGCGCCGGGAGCAGGGAGCGAAGGGGCTACCTGGTCGGGCCCGTGACCGGGTTGATCACGATCGGACCGCCCTTGATGGGACCGCCGACCCCGCCGCCGATCGGCATCACGCCGGCGTCGGAGGACGCGCCACGGAACCATTCCGGGTGGGTCACGGACAGCGTCCCGCCAGCCAGGCCGACAGCGAGCATCGCGATGAGGAACATACGGCCGACGGTGTTCTGGAAGAAGGTCTGTGCCGTAGCCATGAGGATTCCTTTCATTCCCTGGTCTGAGCGCTCCGGAGGCATCCGGCGAGGACGCTCACACCAATCGAAGGAACTCGGCAGACCCGGCCCGCCGAGGATCACAACAGCCGGTCCAAAGCAGGGATATCCCGGCCGTCGTAGTGACGATAACCCATCTTGCTCGGCGGTACGAGGACGATCCGCACTGCGACACCCATTGTTCACCATAAAATCAGACGGACCCGACGGACTGGTGGTCCACGACTATCCAGCTGTTCAGCCGACGGGATTTACGAACGTCCCGCCACCACAATTCGGGAAGGACTGCGGACGCATTCCGGGGGCACGAACCGGTGCCAAGGAAGACACGCCGCGATCCCGTGGGCGGGGCACGGTGCCCCCCGCGCCTCGGCCAGACGCCGTCAGGAAGGCCAGGCATAGGTCCGGGAGACATCAGCGGGAGCGAGGGAGCCCGGCTGGCGGGTCAGCGCGAACGTGTGGGGGCGTCCCGGCGACCCACCAGCCGGGGGCGGGCGGGAGCGGGAGCGGGCGGGCTGGGCGCTCAGCCGCTGGCGGCCGCCGTGCTCGCCGCAGCCGCGGCCAGCGCGGCCACCAGCGTCCCCCGGACACGCTCGACCGCGCCCCCGAGGATCCGGGGTAGCTCGGCGGCGTCGATGAGGGCGGCAGCCCGGGCGGCGGCCTCGGCCCGGTGCGGTGCCGGCTCGAGCTGCTCGAGCAGATCGAACGGGCGCAGCAGCGCGAGCAGCACGACGGTGTCCGGCCTGGGAGCCTGCGCGGGCGCGGAGTCCCGCGGGTCCTGGTCGGTGGACAGGGCGGCGATCAGGCCGGCGCGGGCGGTGTCGCCGGCGCCGGGCTCGGCGATCGGATGGCGGACGACCCGGAAGATGCGGCCCCGCTCGGTGCCGAGGACGCCGGCGGCGACGAGCCGGGTGGCGATCGTCTCCCGCACCGGCGAAAGCTCCCGCAGCACGGTCTGCAGCGCGTCGTCCGTGGTCGGCGCCGGTTCCGCCGCCGCGAGCGCGGTGTACGCCTGCCGCAGCGGCACATTGTCGGTGGCCGGCGGGCCGGCGGGGGTCGGGGTCAGGACCTCCCCGTCGAGCTGGAGCGCGCCGGCCAGAACGAGATCCGCGACGAGCGCCGCGGCGAGTCCGGCGTCGGATCCGGCGCCGGCGGCATCTTTTCCTGCCTCGTCCAGCGTGAGGAGAAGAAACGTTTCGGCAACAGTGACGTCCATGCCGGATATCATCACACTCACCTCACCTGTCCGTTAGCGCGTGGCCAAGGCAACCGACCCACCAGCCGGAATACTCCTGTCGTTTCCCTCGCGTTCCCTTTTCCGTTCATCGCCCTCCACCGGCCCGCCGCCGAGGACGCGCTGGGTCAGGGCGAGCTGGGCCGGTTGGCGTCGCCACAGCAGCTCCCGCAGGCGCGCGGCATGCTCCGCCGTGCCGCACCACAACGGCAGCCCGACCCGCACCGTCGCCACGTCCGATCGGGGCTCGCGCCGCACCACCAGCTCGGGCCAGGGCACCGCACCCGGACCGGCCGCGGCAAACGCCCGCTCCACCAGCTCCGTGACGCTGGCCGGACGTGCGTCCCCGCCAGCCGGCGGGCCGTGCGGCTGATGGGGCTCGGGCCAGCGCAGGTCGCCGGTGGCGGCGAGGGAGCGATACCAGACGAGCTGGTCGGCGCGGGCGGCCGCGCGCAGCTCGGCGGCGGCGCCAGGGGCCCGCAGTCCCGCGACGGCGCGCGCGGCGGCCGCGGCGGTGGGGAACTCCGCCAGCCACAGCTGATGGCCGCGCGGGACTCGGGTGCGCCGGCTCGGCCCGCCGTCGGCGAGGCGGGCCGAGCGGGCGTCGACCGTCGCGAAGCGCGCCCCGGCGTCGGCCAGGCGCAGCCACAGGTCCCAGTCCTCCAGCCCGGACGCGAGCGCCCGCCACCCGCCGACGGCGGCCGACAGGCCCGCCCGGTGCGCGACCCGCGATGGCTCGAACAGCGGCGACGCGAGCTGCAGTTCCGGATGCCAGAGCAGGTCGAGCGGCCCGGTCACGGACGTCACCCGCCCGTCCGGCCCGACCCGCACCGCACCGGTCGCCACCACGTCGGCACCCCGCTCCACGGCCGCCACCAGCGACGCCAGGTGGTCGGGCAGCCAGGTGTCGTCGTGGTCGAGGTAGGCGACGATCCCGCCGCGGGCCCGCGCGAGGCCCGCCTGCCGCACCGGCGACGGATGGCCGTGCCGGGGTGTGCGCAGCGGTCGGATCCGGTCGTCCTCGCGGGCGCAGGCGGCGAGGACGTCGTCGGTGTCGTCCGTCGAGCCGTCGGAGACGACCAGCAGCTCCCAGTCGGTGAACCGCTGGTTGCGCACGGAGCGCAGCGTGGGCAGGATCCGGCGGGAGCGGTTGAAGGTCGGGCAGATCACCGAGACCAGCGGCGATGTCATGACGTGGTCACCTCCCGCCCTCAGCCGACGATGGAGCGCCAGGCCGGCGCGAGGTAGGTGTCGACGAGCCAGCGGGCGGCGCTGACCTTGCCGAGATCGACGATGGCCTGCCCGGACGCGCCCGCCCGCCCGGCGTCGGCGTCGGTCAGCCGGACGCCGCTCAGCCCGTGGTAGCTGGCCGACAGGGTGCGCGGGCCGCCGCGGACCGGCAGGGCCGTGCCCATCGGGGCGAAGCGCTCGCCGGTGTGGACGGATTCGCCGCTGGTGCGGGCGGTGCCGACGTCGGCGCCGCCGAGCAGCCCCATCCGCCGCAGCGTCACCGGATGGCCGGCACGCCCCGCCGCCGGATCGGTCCCGGCGGGCAGAACCAGCAGCACCCGGCCATGCTCGGCGGAGTAGCCGGCCCGCACCTTCGACGGGACGGTGATGCTCACCGCCGCGGCGACCACGAGCCCGGCGACCAGGCTCGACACCAGCACGAGCGACGCGACGGTCGCCCCGCCGCCGCGGGCCTCGACGAACAGGTTGCGCGCGGACCGGCCGATCAGGACCACCATCGCCCCGATCAGCAGCAGGCTGACCAGACCGCCGACCGGCCCCATCGCCACCAGCCCGACGAGCCACGACTGCACCGCGTACCCGACCAGGTAGACGGGGAACAGCGCGCACAGCACGCCGAACGGCACCGACCACCACAGCCTGCGGGGCAGCTCCCGCTGGTAGGTCCCGCCGAACAGCACCCGCGCGGTGGCCCGGCGCGCGTCGGTCATCGCCTTGCGGCGCAGGTGCGGCAGGTCGAGATGCGACATCAGCGCGATGTAGCCGTCGAACTTGACGAACGGGACCAGGTTCACGACGCCATACAGATAGCAGGCCACGGCGAGACCGACGACGGCGTCGTGCAGGTCCCCCGCCGGCAGCGCCAGGCTGATGATGGCGGCCAGCCCCGCGCACACCCACTGCACGGCGATGCCGGCCAGCGCGATCGCGACCCGGTGGCGGGGGTGGCGCAGCCGCCAGCCGTCGGAGATGTCGCAGAAGAACGCGGGCGTCAGGTAGAACAGCATGATCCCGAGCCGGCGCGGACGGCCGCCGTGCGCGGTGAGCACGGCCGCGTGCCCCATCTCGTGGATACCGGTGACGAGCAGCAGGCCGCCGAGCACGACCCCGTACTGGGTGAGGCCCAGCGGATGGCCGACCACCTGGCGCAGCGAGTCGGCCTGCGTCGCCAGTGCGCACAGCCCCACCACGATGACCGCCAGGTACAGCCCGCAGGCCGCCGGTCCGGTGAGCCGCCGCAGCATCGGACGCCACCGGCTCAGCAGGCGGCTGGGGTCGGTCAGGGTGAACTGCACCGACAGCGGCGGGCGGTAGACGAGTCGCCGCGTCTGCTGGTCCGCGTTCGGCGCCGTGCGCGACAGCGTCGGCAGCGCGGGCAGGAACGGCAGGAGGCGACGTCGCCGACCCGCGGCGGTGGCGGCGGTGGCGGCGGACGCGGCCGCCGGGTCGGCGGCGTCGACGATCAGGCCCATCCGCACGAAGGACGTGAGCGAGCGGGTCACCACCTCAGCCGTCCACGGCGCCCCGAGCGCGACCGCGAGGCCCGCGGCGTCCCGGGTCCCGTCCATGGCGCTCAGCAGTCTGCCGGCGTCCGCGCCGACCCGCAGGTAGCGGGTGCCGACCTGCGCCACCCAGACGTCCTCGGCGTCGACCGGCGGATGCACACAGGCGTCGGGAGCGAGCATCGGCAGCCGCGTCACCCCGGGCTCGGCCGGGACGGCGAGCACGCCCGACGGGCGAGCTCCCGCCGCCGACGCCGCACGCGTGGCCGTGCCGGCCGCGATCGCTCCCGGCGCCGCCGGTCCCGACGCCGAACCCGACGGCGCGGTCCGTCCCGCCGTGCTCGCCGCCGATCCGGGCCGCGCCCCGGTCGCCGCCGCCCCGATCGCCGCCGTCCCGGTCGCCGCCGCCCCGCGCCCGGCCGAGCCGACCCGCGCGACTACCGATCCGATCCTGGCCATCGCCGAACCCGCCCGCGCGACGAGCGTGCTCGGACCCACCGGTGCCGCACCCGGACCAGCGGGCAGGGCCGGCACGTCCGCGCGCGCGACGGCCGCGAACGGCGCCGCCGCCGCAGGAGCCGCTGGCGCGGGGACTGCCGGGCTGACGGGGACGAGGGGCCACTGGGACGCCACCGCCTGGCGCGCCGGCTCCAGCATCGCGGCGAGCCGCTCGGGCGACACCGGCACCTGTCCTCGCACCGTGGCCGCCTGGTCGTCCGCCACGGCCGACGAGATGCTCGCGAGGGCCGACGCGGCCACCGCGACCGCGCTGGCCGCCGTCGCCACCGCCGACGCCGCCGCCGCGACGGCGGCCACCCGAGCGGCCTGCGCGGCCGCCACACTCACCGATGACACAGCGGGCGGCGCGGGTGGCGCAGGCTCCGGCGGCAGTTGCGGCATCGGCGGCAGCGTGGGCGCCGGCACGAAAGCGGCGCCGTACGCGGGCGCGGGCCGGTCGGGTGCCAGCGCGGGGGACGGGGCAGGGGGCGGTGGGAGGAGCTGGCGGGCCTGGCCAGCCGCCAGGAGCACCGCGAGCGGCACGGGCCGGGCGACCGCCGGCTGGCCGCACGGCTCGAGCTCGCCCGACGTCCCGGGCTCGCCGGGCAGCAGCAGACGGGTCGCCGCCCTGGGCAGTTCGAGCGGTCGGCCGAGGCCCGGCGTCGGGGGCTGGCCCGGCGAGGTCGGCGGGACCGTGGTGGCGGCCGGATCGGTCCGCGGCGGCCGGTGGAGCTGGTCGGGCGGCGCGGGCGGCCGGTCGACCACCACCGCGCCAGCGGCCACGGTGACAGGTGGCGTCATGGTCGTCTTCCCCTTGTCTGTCCGGGGTCCCGTCGGTCCTGCGGCCCTGGCGGTCCAGGGGCCCTGTCTGTCTGGCGGGTGCGGGCGGGTGGGTTGCGAGCGACGTCAGCTGGGCGCTGGGATCGGGTGGGCGCGGTCAGGTGACGTCGCGGTGGCGCAGCAGCCGCTCGGAGACGGCGGCGCCGAGGGTGAGCCAGCCGAGGAACAGCACGACGCCCCACGGCATGGACAGCACCTCCGTCGTCGTGTCGCGGTAGACGGCCGCCTCGGCGCCGCCGGGCAGGTAGCGGGCCACGTCGGGCAGCCAGGCGCTCACCGCGCTCTCCACGACGAGCGTCCAGACGATCGTCGCGATCACCGCGGGCACCTGGCTGCGGATGACCCAGCCAAGGAAGGTCCCCCAGGGCCCAGCGAGGGTGGACACGAGCACCACGCCGAGGCAGATCAGCCACGTCTCCCGGTCGACGGCGAGGTGGTCGCCGCGGGCGCCGAGGGCCAGCCAGCCGGCGAGCAGCCCGGTGCCGGCGCCGGCGAGGCCGAACAGGGCGCCGACGGCGAGGCTCACCACCGCCTTGGCGCCGAGCACGTCCTCGCGGGAGCGGGCGATGAGGAACGACCGGCTGACCGTTCCCGTCCGGTACTCGCCGGTGACCATGAGAACGCCGAACAGGGTCGCGAACAGCAGGTTCGCGAAGCCGAGCCGGACGATGTCGTGGGAGCCGGCGGCGAGCGTCGTGTGGCCGGCGGCGAGGTCGCGGTGGATGGTGCCGGCGGTGCCCAGGATGGACACGACGTCGAGCAGCGTCGCGGTGAGCAGCAGGGCCGCCAGCAGCCAGCCGCTGCGGGCCTTGAGCAGCTCACTGCGCATCTGCCTGCGCATGCCTCACCTCACCTCCCCGGCGCCGACCAGTCCGGGCTTCGTGAGCAGGTCGAAGAAGCGCTCCTCCAGCCGGGACCCGTCGCCGGTGAGCGCGGTGAGCTCGCCGACGAACAGGGCGGTGCGGTTGAGCACCACGATGTCGTCGACGGTGTTCTCCAGCTCGGCGAGCATGTGGCTGGACAGCAGGACGGTGCGTCCGAGCGCTGCCTGCTCGCGCAGGAAGGTGCGCAGCCAGCGCACCCCCTCCGGGTCGAGGCCGTTGGTCGGCTCGTCGAGGACGAGCAGCTCGGGGTCGCCGAGCAGGGCGGTGGCGAGGCCGAGGCGAGCGCGCATGCCGGTGGACCAGCCGCGCAGCTTGCGACCGGCGGCGTGCGCGATCCCGGTCAGGTCCAGGACCTCCGTGACGCGGCTGTCGGGCAGGCCCGCGGCGCGCGCGAACACCGTCAGGTGACGACGGCCGGTGTGGGCCGGGTTGAGGCCGACGCCCTCCATGCTGACGCCGATGCGCCGCGCCGGGTCGGCGAGGGCCGCGTACGGGGCGCCGAAGACGGCGGCGCTACCCGAGGTCGGCCGCACGAGGCCGAGCAGCCCGCGCAGCGAGGTGCTCTTGCCGGCGCCGTTCGGGCCGACGAGGCCGACAATCCGGCCGGCCTGGACCTCGAAGCTGAGGTTCTCGACCGCGCGCGTCCCGCCGAAGGTCTTGGTGAACGCGTCGAAGCGGACGACGGTGCTCACGACCCACCACCGCCGGTGTCGGTGATCTGGCGGCCGATGAGCACGCCGAGACCGACGATCAAAGCGATCATCGCGACGGTGCCGGCGACGGCGACCGCGGTGGTGGCGGCACCGGAACCGCGCGGCAGGAGCAGGGCGATCGCCGCCACGAGCAGGCTCAACGCGCTCGCCAGGGCGGCCGCGGACTGCGGCCGGGCGGCCGCGGAAAGGGTGAGTATCCGACTCATGGTGATCTCCGATCTCCCTTGCCGGGGGCCCGGGACCGGCCGGGGCGCCGGTCGGTCCCGGGGTCTGGCGGGTGTGGTCCAGACGGTGCGCTCAGGTCAGCGCGAGAGCGATGCCGCCGCCGATGACGGCGACGGCCACGGCACCGGCCTCGGCGCCGACCCAGAAGGCGTGCCAGTCGAACGGCGCGTCCAGGGACTCGAGCTCGTCGATCTCCAGCGCGAGCGCGCGCAGGGCGTCGGCGGTGGGCTCCACAGTGGCGAGGGACGTCATGTTTCACCTCCCAGCAACGTGATCAGGCCAGCAATATGCGCGGGCCAGCGATGAGCAGGGTTTATCATCGGCATGGTCCGGGGACTCCAGACGCAGGGCGGAGTCGCGGGCAGCGTCGCGATAAGGGGGTGGGGCGGCTACCATCCGCCCCACCCCCGCCGCACTCAGGTGATGGCGATTCCGATGCCGATACCGGCTCCGGTCGCCGCCGCCACCGCGACACCGACCCGGAATCCCTGCCAGAAACCGGCCCAGTCGAACAGTGCCTCGAGGGACTCGAGCTCCTCGACATCCAGCGACAATGACGGGGTGTCCGTCCCGTGCCCAACGATAGTGGACGCGAGCATCTTTCACCTCCTTTGCCGTGTGCTGGTCGCGCCGATGGGAATGCGGTGCCTGGTGGTACCGGTCAGGTGATGGCGACGCCGATGGCGATACCTCCGCCGAGAACACCGACGACCGCGACACCGGCCCGGAATCCGGACCAGAAGCCATCCCAGTCGAACGGGGCCTCCAGCGGCTCGAGCTCCTCGATCTCCAGCGAGAACGGCTGGAGGTCCAGGGAGCGTTCGAGAGCAGCGAGAGCGGACATGCTGTATACCTCCCCTCAAACCGTCAGCAGGCGGATCGGTGTGCGCCGCGACTGCTCCGGCACAGGTGAGGACCGGGCAGCCTCAGGCCACCGGGAATCAGGTGATGGCGATTCCGATCGCGATACCGCCGTAGAGGGCGGCACCGCCGACCGCCGCGCCGGCACCGAAGCCGAGGACGTAATGCCACCAGGCGGGAGCCTCCAGCGACTCCAGCTCCTCGACACCCAGGTCGAGCGAGGGGGCGAGTTCCATTGTTGCACCTCCTTGTCAGGGTTCGCAGTTCGGGAGGACGGATATTCCGGCCATTTCCCGCTGCCACTGACAGTACGCACCTCGATTCCCGCCATCAATAAACGGCAGGTGAACCACGGGGTTCCGGCGGCGATTTTTTTTGCGGAACTCCCGCCGACCGCGCTTTGCCCCGGCGACCGCACTTCCGGGCCTCCGGCCACCGCGGCGCCGCCCACCGCCGGCGGGCGGCGCCGCGTTCCGCGCAACGCGCCGGCGGGCATCAGGCGGCTGGCCGGCGGGCGGCGGCGGCCGCGTCGGCGAGCAGGGCCAGGGTCGCGTGCCGGTACCAGCCGGTCCAGCTCCGCACCCGGTAGGCGTCGAGCCCGACGGTCGCTCGCGCGCGGCTCACCCCGCGCTGCACCGCGCCGCCCCGGCGCGACGCGTCGACCAGCTCGTCCAGCGTGGTCCCGCGCGGCACGTGACAGGCGTAGTACCGCACCCCGGTGGCGCCGCCGGCCGCGGCGCGCAGGAGCAGGCGATGCTCCCAGCGGCCGTCGCGGGCGGGTCGGATCCGCAGCTGGGCCCACCGCTCGCCGCCGTCGGCGCCCACGCCGGGACGCGGCGGACGCGGACCGGCGGGCGTCGCCCAGCCGGACCAGTCCCCCGGCCACGAGGCGCCGGCGGCGCCCACCGCGGCCCAGCGAAGGTCACCGACGAGCGTCGGCAGACCGGCGGCGGTGATCCGGCGGCCCGCGGTGGTGCCGAGCACGGTGCCCGGCCCGACCGGCGCCACGAACGCGACCTCACGCCGCGCGAGCCACGTCCGCAGCCGATCGTCGGGACCGAACGCCGCGCCCAGCACGACCCAGCGCACCGGGAGACGGCGCAGCGACCGGTCCACGATCTCCCCGGCCAGCTCCCAGCCGGTGTGGCGGTGGTGCTCGTCGGGGATGCCGGCGGCGCGGCGCAGCCGCCGGTCGGTGTCCCAGGGGCTCGGCAGGCACAGCTCCCGGTCGACGAGCACCGCCTGCGCGGGGGTGTGGTAGGCGGCCATGACGGCCACCTGACAGCTCTCCACCCTGCCGGACTCGGCGTAGCGAGGGGTCGAGCCGGCGAAGCTCGGTCCCCGGCCCGGCAGCACCACCTCGTCGACGACGAGGGCCGCCGACGCGTGGGCGTACCGTTCGCGGACGTAGCCGAGCAGGTCGTCGCGGACGAGGTCGGCGTCCCAGCCGGCCGCCGTCAGCAGGCGCTGCATGCCGTCGGGGCGGGTCTCGCCGGCCGCCGACGCGAGCGCCACGCCGTTGCGGTCGCCGCGCAGGCTCCCGAGCCCGCGCAGGTAGGCCAGCGCGCGCCGGCGCGGCTCAGGCCGGCCGAACCGGTGGGCGACCCTGGCGTGCAGCAGCGCGAGCTCGTCGGGTGGCGGCCGCAGCCGGGCGAAGGCATCGGCCCGCGCGGCCAGGCCCGTCGGCTCGGCCAGCAGGGCCGAACCGGCGTCCGGCCGGGGAGCTCGCAGGGAGTTCGTCGTCAACTGGGCACCTACCTTCCTCAGATGCGCGTGCCGTGCGGTCGCCCGCGAACGCACGGCCACGCGGCGCCGTCAGATCAGCGGATGGGGGAATGGATGGAGCTGGCCGTCGGGCACCCCGGCGGCCCGGCCGAGGCGGCGCGCCGCCGACGTGATCCGCGCGCGCAGCCAGGTGAACTCGTGCCGTTCGTCCATCCGAAGGGCGTGCAGGCCGACCGGGATCACCTTCACCACCTCCCAGCCCATCTCCTGGACCGAGCCCGGCAGCCGCTGGGTGAGCCGTACCGCGACCGGACGGGCACCCTCCCGCCCGAGATCGGCCACCAGTCCCTCGACCGACGCCCTGCCTGCCGATGACGCGGGCGTCCCGGGGGGTACCACCGCCGTCGGGGCGGGTGGGTGCGGGGCGACGAAGCCGGCGGTCCAGCGTCGCGCCGCGGCGACGGCGGCGGGTGTGGTCCACAGCCGAGCCCGGTCGAGGTCGCCGGCGATCACCGTCGGCGCCCGGCCGTCGGGGCCGTACCACTGGCCCACTCCGCGCAGCGCCGCGCGAACCTGGAACGCCTCCCGGAACGCGCCGACGATCGCCGCCGCCCGGCAGGGCGACGCCCGCGCCCCGACGGCCGCCAGCGGCAACCCCGTCGCGGCGTTCCGGGCACCATTCCCGCCGCCCGCGCCGCCCGCGCCGCCGGCCCCCGCCTCGGCTCCGCCGTCATCGATCATGATCGCGACGACGCACTCGACGCCGCGCAGCGGGGTGGGGATCGCGCCGAAGGTCACGGACAGGCCGAGCTCGTCCGCCGCACGGACGAGACGGTCCAGCTCGGCGGCCCGCGCCGGCGGGGGCGCCAAGGCGGCGAGGTCGACCCGCTCGAGACGCAGCTGCGCGGCCCAGGCCACCATGACGGCGTCCCGTTCGACGATCTCGTGCAGCGCGTTGCCCAGCGCCATGGCCAGGTCCGCGCCGGCGGCCGCGCCCGACGGCGTCGGGTCGAAGCACCGCAGGGCCAGCTCGTCACCGGCCGGATAGTCGACCAGGGCGGCCGGCACGACGACCTCGTCCCCGCTGACGAGGTCCCGCCCGGGCAGCCAGCGCAGCCGGTCGGGATCGGCGGCGGGCGAGCCGAGCGCGACGGTCGGGTCGGCGAACGGCAGCCGCGGAACATGCTCCCCGGGCGCACCCGGCCGCGGCCCGGGCCGCAGGGCGAAGCGCTCGACCGCCTCGCCCGCCCCACGCAGCAGGGCGTCGCCGGGCCGCAGGCCGGCGGCGCCGACCAGGTGCAGCGGATAGTCGCCGTCGGCGAGGCCGCGGTGGCCGGCGGCGTCGAGGCCGCCGATGTCGACGGCGACCGTCCACAGCGGCTGGTCGGGCGCCGGTGGGACGAGAGTGGTGCCCCGCGCGATCCCGGCCTCGGGCTCGAGGGTGGCCCGCGCGTCGATCATGACGCGGCCACCGCGAGCTCGTGCTCCGCCGCCGCGGGCAGCGACTCCCGCAGCAGCGCGGCGACGTCCGCGTGGGTGATCGACGCCAGTGGCGGCAGGCCGCCGCCGAAGGCGCGCACCACCCGTCCGGCGATGGCGCTCAGCTGGGCCGGGGTGGCCGGCGGGCAGCTCGCCACGCCCCACCGGTCGGCCAGCCGGCGCAGCCCGGCCGACGGGTCGTCGCCAAGCCCCGGCCGCGCCGCCCGGCACACCGCGTCCCAGGCGACCGCGAGGCGCTCGGAATGCCCGAACCGCCGGTCGCCGGCCGCCGCGCGGGCCCACACCGCCGCCGCCACGGGCACGGTGGCCACCATCTTGCGCGCGCCGAGGACGGTGGACACCTCGTTCGCGATGTACCACGCCCGGCCGCCGAACGGGTCCCGCCCGGCCATCGCCCAGCTCGCCTGGGTATAGGCGGACAGCTCGGCGGCCAGCAGCCGCTCCGCCCCGCCCGCGGCCCCCCGCGCCGCCGAGTCCGGCGCCGGCGGGTCCGGCGCCGGCGTGGGGCCGCACAGGCGGTCACCGAGACGGACGAGCTCGCCGGCCAGGGCAAGGCCGGCCGCGTCGGGCACCGGCCGGGACGCGAGGCTGCCGACCGTCGGCCCGAGCACCCGCAGCAGCGCCTCCAGGACTCCCTCGACGAGCATCGACGCGGGCAGGCCGTCGGTGGCCGCCGGGTCGAGCACGGCGACCTCCGGGCGCAGCGCCTCGCCGATGACGAGCCGGTGGCCGCCGCGCACGCGCACACACGCCACCGCGCTGACCTCCGACCCGGTTCCGGTCGTCGTGGGTACCAGAACTCGCATGGGCACGAGGCTGCGCGCGGGCACCAGGTCCGGCGTGTGTACCGGGACCGGCGCGGCACCCGGAATCCGTCGGTCGCCCATCGTGGCGCGCCCGCCCCGGCGGCCGACCGACGGCGGCAGGCCGACGACACCGCAGCGCCCGGCCGTCACCCGGGCGAGCACGCCGTCGTCGACCGCGGCGACGCTGCCCAGCTTGACGAGGTCGAGCAGGCTTCCGCCGCCCACCGCGACGACCGTGTCCAGGCCGGTCCTGGCGGTCTGGTCGCGCAGCCACCCGGCCAGGGCGGCGACGTCGGCGATCCCGGCGCCCACAGGCTCAGCGGTGAGCACGGGCCAGCCCGTCCACTGGTCGCGCAGCCAGCGGACCGCGGGGGTGGCGAGCACGCCCGCGTCGACGACGACACCGATCCGCCGCCCGGCATGGCGCTGCTCGTCGACGACGTGCTCCAGGCCGCCGGGGCCGGCGACGACCCGCGTCGGGCACGACCACTGCCAGACGGTGTTCACCTGGCCACCGCCGCGGCCGGCACCGGTCGGGCCGCCTGGGCGCCCGCCGCGCCGGCGCGGCCAGCCCACAGGGTCGTGAGGCCCCGGCGGACGGCGTCGAGCAGCTCGTCGAGGTCGTCGTCGGTGTAGACCAGCGGCGGCACGAGCTGGATGCCGCCGGGGCCGGGATGAACGACCGCGCCCGCCCGGCGGATCGTCTCGATGGCGGCGGCCACGTCCTGCGGGCCGAACGTCTCGCCATCCGGCCAGGCCAGGCGCAGGATGCGAAAGCAGCCCCGCCCGCCGGTGCCGACCGCCGCGGGATGGTCCGCGACCAGGTCGGCGAGGCCGGCGGCGAGGCGCCGCCCGAGCGCCGCCGCGCGGGTGACCACGTCGAGGCGGCGCATCTCCGCGACGGTCGCCGTGATCGCGGCGCAGGTCGGCGGGGTGCCCGCGTTCGTCTCGCCGTGGGCGAGCACCGCGTCGGCCTCGTCGAAGGCGGCGGCGACCTGGTGCGAGACGACGACCGCCGAGCCCGCGCAGGTGCCGTTGGTGAGCCCCTTCGACACGACCATGACGTCGGGGACGAACGCCCAGGTCTGCGAGGCGAACCAGGATCCGGTGCGGCCGAAGCCGGTCGCGACCTCGTCGGCGACGATCAGGAAGCCGTGTTCGTCGCGCAGCGCGGCGAGCTCGGTGAGGAAGGCGTCCGGCACCTCGACCGCGCCCGTGCCGAGCACCGGCTCGACGACGACCGCGGCGATCTGCCGGCCGGCGCCCGCGAGCAGGCGGCGCAGCTCACCGGCGTCGGCGCAGCTCACATGCCGGACGAAGCGCCGGTCGACGAGGTACAGCTCCTGGCCGAGCTCCTCACCGGACAGCGCCGACGCCCCGTAGGTCAGGCCGTGGTAACTGTCGCGCAGGCCGACGACGACCCGGCGGGCGGGTTGGCCGCGCAGCGCCCAGTACTGCCGGACGATCTTCATCATGGCGTCGTTGGCGGCGCTGCCCGACGTCGAGAACAGCACTCGGCCGAACGTCTCCGCGCCGCACAGCTGCGCGAGCGTCGACGCGGCCTCGACCGCCCACGGGTGGCTGTAGCGGAACAGGGTGAGGTAGGAGGCGTCCCGCAGCGCGCGGTGGACGCCGTCCGCCACGGCCTCGTTGCCGTAGCCGATGTTGACGTTCCACAGGCCGCTGGTCGCGCACAGCGCCTCGACGCCGTCGTCGAAGCGCACCCGCACTCCCGCCGCGCCGACCGCGCGGGCACCGGGTCGGTCGAACCGGCTCGGCGGGCTCAGCAGCTGCCACAGCGCCCCCGTCATCGCGCCGCATCCTCGTCGTCGGCGTGGTCGGCGGCGGCGTGGTCGGCGGCGGCGGCGGGCGGGGTGGCGCGGGAGCCGACCCCATCGCGATGGCCGCAGACGAGCAGGAGTGTGGCCCGGTCCGTCTCGGTGCCGCCGGCGACCTGCTGGCGGGCGTGCACGGTGAGGCCGGCCGCGGCCAGCTCGTCGGTCACCTCGTCGACGTCGAGCAGGTTCACCTGGCTGGTGAACAGGCGGTGGGTCACGGCACCGGACGCGTCGACCTCGGCCCGCAGGGCGCTGACGAGCCGCCGGCGCGCCGGGCCGTCGATCCACTCGACCAGGGTGATCATCGATCCGCCGCCGCCGGTCGCGGCCGGGACGGCGAGAGTGTGGACGTTCTCCCGGACGGGCTGGGCGCGCATCGGCCCGCGGCGCATCTGCAGGGTGCTGAACAGGAAGACGCCCGCCGGCACCAGGTGGTCGCCGACCGCGCGGAACATCGCCGCCCGCCCGGCGGCGTCCAGCAGGGACACCGAGGTGGCGCCCAGCACCACCGCGTCGAAGCGGCGGCCCAGGTCGAAGGCGGTCATGTCGCCCTCGACGGTGGTCAGCCGCGCGCCGTCGCCCCCCGGCGCGCCGGCCCGCTCGGCGAGCAGGCGCAGCATCATCGGCGACTTCTCCAGGCCCACCACGTGATGGCCGTCGGCGAGCAGCGGCAACGTCAGACGCCCGGAGCCGCAGGCCAGCTCCAGCACGTCGCCGCGGCGGCCACCGAGCGTCGCGTCGAGGGCCGCGCGCAGCTCGGCGACCTCGTGCTGGTCGTCGTGGCCGAGCAGGTCGTAGAGGACCGAGCCGCGCTCGGAGTAGAAGTCCTCCACCGGCAGCCCGGCACCGAACATCGTCATGATCGTGCCGGCGGTGCCCGGCCGCGGCGCCGCGGCCGTGTCCACCGCGGCCGTGTCCACCGCGGCCATGCCGTTCGGCACGCCCGCCGCGGCTGACACGTCCGGTGTGTCCGTCCGGACTGTCGCATTCGGCACGGCCGGCACGTCAGATGTGTCCGGGCGCGAGGAGGTCAGGGTCGTGCTCATCGCGGACCACCCGCCGTGGCCGCCACCGACATTCCAGCCGACACCGCAGCCGGCGTCCCGGCCGGCGTCGCCACTGGCCGAGCGCCGCCGCGCGCCAGGTCGACGCCGGACCGGGCGAAGGTGGCGATGAGGCTCGCGAAGCCCTCGGCGACGGCGCCGGCCGCCACCCCGGTGTGGGCGCCCGCGAGCTCCACGGCGCGCTCCCCCGGGCCGACGACCAGCAGGATCTCGACCAGCGCCGCCGCGTCCCGGCTGATCCGGAACACCCGCATGTCCCGGGGGCTGACGAGCAGCGCCCCGGTGCGGTCTCCGAGCAGCAGCGGCGCGTCCGGCGCCTCGGTGCCCACCGCCGTGTCCTCGAGGGCCGCGACCAACCGGCCGCCGAACCCGGACACGACCGGCTTCTTCAGACCCTCCTGCCGCGCGCGGCGCAGCGCGTCCAGGCCCCACAGGAACCGCGACAGCCACGGCCGCTCGGCCCGCGCCACGCGGCTCACCTCGACCGTCACCACCGCGGCCAGGCACGGGTCGTCACCCGCGCCGGCGCTCCACGGCGCCATCAGGGCCGGGTCGAGGCCGGCGGGCAGCGCGCCGAGCGCGGCGCCGCCGGGCGCGGGACGCACGGTGCCGTCGGCGTCGACGAACAGCCGGCCGCCGCGGCGGCCGGCGCACGGGTGCGCGGTGCCCAGCGCGCAGATGTCGGCGAGCTGGACGAACGGGTGCAGCAGGTACTCGGGGAAGGTTCCCCGGAGGCGGGCCGCGTCGGCGTCCTCGAGGAAGACCGCGTAGTCGATCTCGGAGGTGATCCGCAGCAGCGTCGGGCCGACGAGCGACAGGTAGCCGCCGGAGGAGTAGTCGAAGGTCTGCAGGAAGAAGTCGTCGCCGATGACGAGTTCGTCGCCCGCCGCGGCGAGCTCGCCGGTGTAGCGGACAAGCGAGCCGACGACGCCGCCGGGCGGGGGTGTGTGCGCCGCGCCGGCCGGGGCGAACACCAGGGTGCGGAAGTCGGCGAGCCCGGTGTCCGGGTCGGTGACCGCGGCGAGGTGCTCGGCGGCGGCGAGGACGATCTCGTCCGGGCCGTCGCCGGGCGCCGCCGCGAGGCCGGGCGGCGCGCCGTCCAGCCGGGGCGCGCGGGCGCCGGTGGCCCACCGGCCCAGCCGGCCGCTGATCTCCTGCAGGTGCGCCGCGCCCTCGACCTGCTCCGCGACCAGGCCCGGGGCGAGACCGAGCAGTTCCCGGGGCAGCAGTCCGTCGCCGGAGTGGCCGACGAGCAGCGAGACGCGCAGACCGTCGATCTTGCCGGCGACCCGGTGCACGTCCCCGCCGGACAGCTCGCGCACGTCCAGGCGCAGGGTGCACGCGTCGGCGAGGGCGAGCAGCCGGAGCGCCTGGGTGGCGTCGCCGACGCCGGTGACGGTGAGCTCGGCGATGCCGGCGGCGCCGACGAGGACGCCCAGCTCCTCGAGGCCGAGCCGCTCGACGAGGGCGG
Source organism: Frankia sp. RB5 (assembly GCF_059816245.1). Lineage (NCBI taxonomy): Bacteria > Bacillati > Actinomycetota > Actinomycetes > Frankiales > Frankiaceae > Frankia > Frankia sp. RB5. The sequence continues at coordinate 35,581 of NZ_JCBATA010000012.1, read as the reverse complement.
CCCGCAACGTCGCCGACCAGCGCAGCGGCTGCGGCAGTTCCACCCCGGCGTCCCCGTCGATGCCCGGCGTGGAGTCGCCCTGGGCGGCGGTGAGTGGCCGGGGGGCGGTGAGTGGCTGGGGGGCGGTGAGTGGCTGGGGGGCGGTGAGCGGCTGGGCGGCGGCGAGCGACCTGGCGGCGGCGAGCGCGTCGGCGGCGATCAGGGCGGCGAAGGCGGTGAGGCGGCGGTGGACCTCGTCGGGCGTCCCCTCCAGACCGTGCAGGGGGGCCGGCGGGGCGGCGCGGTCGGCGCGGGCACGCAGCCAGGCGAGCTCGGCCGTCAGCACGTCGGCGGGCCGGTCCACGACCGTGCCGTCCGGGCCGTCGGCGACGAGCGACAGGCCGATGTGGGGGCTCTCGGCCGCCGCGGCGACACCGTCCAGGTAGGGGCTGCGGCGCAGGTCGGCCGCGGTCCACTCGGCGGACAGCAGGGTCAGCAGCGCGGGCAGGGATCCCGGCGCGCCGCGGCCCGCGGCGGATCCGGCGACGCCGTCGGCCGCCGAGGCGATCGCCGCCCGCCAGCCGGTCGGGCAGTAGGCATCCCCGCAATCGCACGAACTGAACCAGACAATGCGGTGGTCCGCACCCGGACCGTCTGGAGAACCGGGGGTGGGGTGACCGGGGGCCGGGGCGGTGGCGGCGGGCGATCCCACCCCGCCGCCGTGCGTCGCCAGACCGGCGACGAGACCGCGAAGAGAGGACAACGAGCCGGCCATCTCGGCGGTGAGCACCTCGAATCCACGGTCGGTCAGCGCCGACTGGGCGACGCGCAGCGGCCAGCTCGGGTGCGATCCCAGGATTTCGGTGGCATAACCGCTGCTGCGTTTCCGCAGAGCGAGCAGAACAAGGCGGCGCACGGACACCTCCGGTTCGGGAGTGGACTCGATGCGGAGTAACGCAGAGTCACTATCGTCATCCAATGTGGCCGTGTCTGTCCTCGCCGGTGTCCCCAAAATAGTTGACGCCGCACGCAGGCAAGTTCACCGTTCGTTTACCAACCGTAGGGTGCACGTAAAGATCACATCGTTACTCTCAGCACCCGACGCACCGATAGAGGAGACTCGTGGATCCGTTCTGCTCGTCGCCACTGAAAGTCGGAGTCATAGGTGACCGCCCGCTGTTCCGGTGGGCCGTGCAACAATTGCTCGTCCGGGAGTCTGACATCGCGACCGCAGTTATCGGCGAGACCCCGGACGAACTGAGGAGGACAGCCTGGTCCACTGGTTCGGACAAACTCGATGTCGTCATCATCGACTTCGGATCGAACCTCGAGCTCGCCGCCGAGAGAATACGGGACGCGCGTTCCCTCGGCCGTGTGCTCGCCGTTTCCGAGTCCCTTCACCGGGATGACGCCATCGCAATCCTGAAGGCCGGGTCCGCCGGCTGTCTGGCGAGCACGGCGCCGTGCTCGAGCTTCGCGGACGCGGTGCGCGCGGTGGCCGCCGACGGTTTCTACCTGCCGGCCGGCCTCACCGACGTCGTCCTGCCCGGCGAGGTCCTGCCCGGCAAGGCCGCCCCCGGCGAGGCTGTGACCTGGGAAGTCACCGCTGACACCCCCTCTCCCGCCGCGCTGGGGGACGCCGGTCAGCCACGGCTGTCCGAACGCGAGGAGCAGGTTCTGAGCCTCATCGCCCAGGGATTCACGCACAGCCAGATCGCGACGCGTCTGGGGTTGGCCGTGACGACGGTCAACACGTACGTCAAACGCACCCGCGCGAAACTCATGCTGGGTAACAAGGCGGAACTCGTGCGGGTCGCGATGGAGCGCCGTGTCGTGTCCTACCCGTCGCCGGTGCGGCACTAGGCGACGCAGGTCGCCCGTACACTCCCGATCCAGCCGCGCCCTGCCCCGCGCAGTCACCCCGTCTCAGCGGTTACCCGGCCCCGCGCAGGTGTCCTTTCCCGCGCGAACGAGCCGCCCGCATTCGCCCGCCATTCCCACGAGGCCCGCGGCGTCGCGGGGCCGAACGAGGTACGGCGCGAGGCGACGGGGACGCGGTCGCCGATGTCGTTGCGTCAGCACCAAAAAATCGTTGTACGCGCAAGGGAATCCCGGACGCACACGCAATGCCCCGTTCCCGCGCCGGCAACCACGCTCAGGTGCGATTAGCGGCGCAGCAGCGTCTGGGCGTTACCCCACAGGATCTTGTGCTGGTCCTCGTCGGACAACGAGTCGACGAGCTTGGCGAAGTCGCGGGGCTCGGCCAGCCCCTCCGCGTGCGGATAGTCGCTGCCCATGACGAACGCGTCGGCGTGCCCCACCTGGTGGACAAGGCCCACGACGTCGTCCTCCGGGTAGGGGACGACCTTGATGTGCTTGCGGAAGACCTCCGAGGGACGCTCGGTGAGCTGGCCGCCGATCCACGGGCCGTTGCGGCCCATGCCGCGGCTCTTGTCGAGCTTGGACAGGGTCAGCGGCACCCAGTCGGCACCGAACTCGGCGACCAGGCACTGCAGCTCGGGGAAGCGGCCGAAGACGTTGTCGAAGATGAGCGCGCTCAGCGTCGACGTGATCGGGTAGGTGCCGTAGGTGTTCATCCACTGCCAGGCGCTCATCCGGAAATGGATCGGCGCCGGCTCGTGGCCCCACGCGGGGGCGATGGAGCGGTTGTACCAGTGCTCGGTGATGTGGAAGGCGATGGCCGCCCCGGCCTCCTGCAACCGCGCGTAGACCGGGTCGAAATGCGGGTCGCCGGGCGAGCGGCCGTCCACCGGGCCCACCGAGAACAGCACGAGCTTCGCACCGCGGCCGAGCACGCGGTCCAGCTCCTCGCCGGCCTGGTCGACGTCACGCAGGCTGATCAAAGCCGGGGACACGATCTCGCCGTCCCAGCCCCAGGTCTCCTCCGTCCACCGGTTGAAGGAATGGATGTTGGCGTAGAGGCCGTCGGTGTCGTCGACGTACTCCTCGGCGAACAACGACCAGCCGCCGGAGAACATCACCGCGCCCTGGACGTTCTGCTCGCGCATCCGGGCCAGGCGCGCCTCGCGGTTCTGGTACTCCTCGCGCATCGGTTCGAACGTGTAGGTCTCGTCCGGGTTGCCCGAGGCCATCTGCCTGAGCATCTCCTTGAGCGTGCCCGGGCGGTAGACCTCGTTGAACTCGGGCTCGAGGCAGCGGACGACCCGGTCGCCGGCGAGGATGACCTCGCGCCCGTCGGGCAGTCTCACCGGCTGGATCGCCTGGCGGGCGAACGCCGGGTCGAGATGGCGGGTGAACGCGTCGCGGACCTCGTAGTTGTGGTTGTCGCAGTCGAACAGCGGGCCGTCGTAGGTCATCGGTAGGCTCCCTCGTCCGGGGCACCGGGGGCGGTGCCGAGGATCCCGTCGAGCAGCGCCGTGAGCGCGGCGTCGAATGTCTCCTGGTCGTACGCGTGCGGTCCGGTTCCCGTGCGGGACCCGAGCCAGAGCCACTCCAGAGCCAGGAAGGCCCGATGCGCCGCCGGGTGGCTCAGGCCGGCCTCACGCAGCGCCGCGCGCACCCCATCGCGCAGCTTGGCGCCCAGCGGGGTGTCCGGGGCGTTGGCGATGACGGCGCCGGTGATCCCGGGGTTGTCGACGAGCGCCCGCTGGAGCAGCCGGATGTGGCGGGTGATCCGCTCCCGGGGCGTTCCCCGCAGCTCGGACGGCGACGGCACGGCGCCCAACACCGCCTCGACGACCGCGACCTGCAGCGCGCGCTGGCTGCTGACGTGCCAGTAGAGCGCGCCGGCGGCGACGTCGAGCTCGGCGGCGACATCACGCATCCGCACCGCCTCCAGCCCGTCGCGGGCGGCCAGACGCAGCGCGACGGCCACGATGGCGCCGACGCTCAGCGGGTCCGCGCGCACCGGCCGCCCCGCCATCGCGACACCCCTCCCACCCGCTCCGGGCGGGCCGTCCCGCATTCCCACCCACCATCTCGAACGCCGTTCAAGTTAACACGCGACCCTCTCCCCGGCAATCGATACACAACGGACGGACATCGACGACGAGTCTTGCGTCCCCCCACCAGCACTGTTTCAATCGATCTCAATCAATTAGATAATTCGACCCACGGGAGCTGGCGTGCGCCTGTTCATCACCGGGGGTTCCGGACTCACCGGAGCCAATCTCTGCGTCACGGCCTTACAACGAGGCCACACGGTCACGACGATGGTGCGCGATCCGGCGTCGGCGTCGTTCCTCACCGACGCCGGCTGCCGGGTCGTCACCGGCGACCTGGCGAACCTGGACGCCCTCGCCGACGGCATGACCGGCGCCGACGCCGTGATCAACTCCGCCGCGGTGATCGGCGGCACCTGGTCCACCGCCGGGCCCGACGACTACGACCGGGCCAACTACCAGGGCGTCGTCAACGTCCTCGACGTCGCCGAACGGGCCGCGTCGCACCCCCGCTGCGTCATGATCAGCACCGCGGCCATCCTCGACATGTCCCACACCATGACCGAGATCTCGCCACTGCAACCGATCGTGCACGGCCCGACGACCTACACGCCGGCGAAGCTCTCCGCCTACTACCTCACGATGCACCGGGCGTCGCGTGGCCTGCACGCCTGCACCGTCGTCCCCTCCGGCATCTACGGCCCGTCCCCGCTGGTCGACCGGGCGCTCGCGGCGACGAGCTTCAACTCCAGTCTGCTGGGCGCGCTGCGCGGCGAGTTCGACGGATACCTCGACATGCCGCTGCCGTGGGTGTTCGTCCAGGACGTCGCCGACATCGTGCTCGCCGCCGCCGAGCAGGGCCGGCCGGGGGCGCGCTACCTCGCCATCGGCAGCAGCGACGACCTGCGCAGCCTGCCCGACCTGTGCAACCAGATCAACGACCTGGCCGGCGTCGCGCACCGGGTCCGCGCCATCCGTCCGCAGGACGAACCGGAGAGGTTCGGCGCGATGACCCGGTTCAGCGAGCACACCTACGCCGACCCGCCGATCGACGCCTCGGTGACGAACAAGGAACTCGGCATCACGTCGACCCCGGTGGCCGAGGGCCTGCGCCGCACGCTCGACTGGCTGCGGGCCGCCGGACGCGTCCCAGGCTCCGGACGCGTCCCAGGCTGAGGTCTCGGACCGGCGGAGCCCGGGTACCCCCGCCGCGCCCATGAGATGCGTCACGGGCGGCACGCCGACGGCGGCGGCGACCGGCGACGGGCACCTCGGCCGCCGCGGGGCGCCCGCCGACCGCACGAAGCCGCTGCCCGGCGGGCGATTCCGCCTGCCGGGCAGCGGCTTCGCGGTGCGCGGCGGATCCCCGCGACGGGATGGGTACAACAACGGATGACGGGACGGCGCAGCCCCGGGCCGGCCCGGGAGGAGCACGATCGCTCCCCCCGGGCAGAGCCGGCCAACGACACGTAGCAGACAATCCGTACCCGATCCGTTCTGGCGACGGCAGCATCGGGTGAACGTTCGGTGGATGCCGTCAGACAGACGCGTGTGGTCCGGTCCGCCCGGGGTCGCGCGCGCATGCACAGGAAGTCGGAGGGATGGCGAGCGACCACGCGTTCAAGGCGCTGAACACGATGCACCGCCTCCTCGTGAGGATCTCCGGGGGCCGGCTCGGCTGGCGTGCCGGAGGGATGCAGGTCCTGGAGGTGAGCACCACGGGGCGGCGCAGCGGCCGTCCCCACACGCTGAAGCTGACCACGCCGCTGCGGGAGGGCTCGACGATCGTCCTCGTCGCCTCCCGCGGGGGCGACGACCGCAATCCCGACTGGTACCACAACGTCTGCGCCAACCCCGACGTGGCGGTGCGCACCCGCGGCGGCCCCTGGCAGGCCATGCGGGCCCGCCCGGCGACCGCCACGGAACGCGACGAGCTGTGGCCGCGGGTCGTCGCCGACAACCGGTGGTACCGGAACTACCAGACGAAGACCACCCGGGTGATCCCGCTGGTCCTGCTGGAGCCGAGGTGAGTCGCCCGCCGGCGGTCCGCCTCCCCCGCCGCCCCCACGACCGGTCGGGCTGGACCGTCGCCGACGTGCCGGACCTGCGGGGACGGACGGCCGTCGTCACCGGCGCCGACTCGGGCATCGGCCTGGAGATCACCCGGGTGCTCGCCGCGCGCGGCGCCACCGTCGTGCTCGCCAGCCGTGACGTCGACCGCGCCGAGCGGGTCGCCGCCGCCATCCGCGCCGCCCACACGCACGCCGACGCCCACCTGGCGACCGCGATCGGCGCCCCGCGCGGCGCGGCGACCGACCACGTCGGCGCCGACCACCAGTCCCACGGCCTGGGCGGGAGCCTCACGCCCGGCGCGGACGTGCGCGTCCAACGCCTGGACCTGGCGTCGCTGGCCTCGGTCGAGGCGGCGGCCGCGCGGATCCGCGCCGACCATCCACGCCTGGACCTGCTCGTCGCCAACGCCGGGGTGATGTCCCCGAGCACCGCGCGCACCGAGGACGGCTTCGAGCCGACGTTCGGCGTCAACCATCTCGGCCATTTCGCGCTGACCGGCCTGCTGCTCGACCGGCTGCTCGCCACCCCGGGCTCACGTGTGGTCAGCGTGAGCAGCCTCGCCCATCTGTGCGGCCGTCTCAGCGCCGACGACCTGGCCCAACTACCGTCACGGGCCGCGCGCCCGCCGGCCGCGGCCGACCGCCACGTCGGCTTCCTCGGGCCCACGAACGGCCCGGCGGGCGGCACCGCCGGCGCCCGGACGAACGGCCGCCCGGGCGGCTGGGCCGGTGGGACGGGCGGGACCCGTGGCGGGCCGACGGGCGGACGGCGGGCCCGGCTGCCCTACCCGACCTCCAAGCTCGCCGCCCTGCTGTTCACCTACGAGCTGCACCGGCGGCTGGCGGCGGCCGGCGCCCCGACCCTCGCGGTGGCGGCCCACCCGGGCATCGCCCGCACGGCACTGGTGCGCACGAGGTCGCCGGTCATCCGGGCGTTCCTGTCGAACGGCGCGGCACCGCTGATGGGCTGGCTCATCCAGGGGCCGCAGGCCGGGGCGCTCGCCCCGCTGCGGGCGGCGGTCGACCCGGACGTCCGCGGCGGCGAGTACTACGGCCCGGACGGCCTGTTCGGCGGGACGGGACTGCCCGCGCCGGCCTACTCCAGCCCGAGCGCGCGCGACGCCGATCGCCAGCGTCTGCTGTGGGCGGAGTCCGAGCGGATCACCGGCGTCACCTACCGGTTCCGCACGCTCCCCCACCCGTCCTCCGCCGCCGCCGTGGTCCCGCTCGTCACGAGGTAGGGGCGCCTCCGGCCGGCGCTGCCCGGCCACGGGCGGGGCCGGCATGTCGCCGCCCCGCCCCCGGCCGGCGCGCCCCAGCCCGACCAGGCGACGCCGCGCCCTCAGCGTGCGCGGGACGTGTGGCGGCTCGGAACGCGCCCGCGGCCTGGCCTGGCCTGGCCTGGCCTGGCCTGGCCTGGCCTGGCCTGGCCTGGTGAGCGTACGACCGGATTCGGTAGGCCGAATGGTCGCGCGGGACGCCCGGATGCGGGCGAAACCCAGAAACGCGACATCGCCGCATGGGGACGTGCGGACCCCGATCAAGGTCGGGTTCGCGCGTCCTGGCAGAATTGACAGATGCCGCTTCCCCGGGATTTTCGGACGTTGTTCGCGGGTGCGCCGCGCACCGACATTCCTGATCAGGAGGAAATGCGGCCAGCAGGCCTTCCCGCACCGGATCGCGGCGACATCGGCCCGTCCGGTCCGCGGCTTTCTTGCCACCCGACGCCAACGTTCGATTTATTGAAAACATTAGCCCGATTCGCTGGCGAGGAAGGCTGACAGATGTCGTCCGTGACTCGCCGCAGAGCGCACCGCATCCGTGGAACCGGCGGTCATTTCCCCGATCCGGCATTTCCCGCCACGCCGGCTGACTGGCCGCCGGGACGACGGATCGCCGAGGAGGTCGACCTCGACGCGTTGGCCGCCGCCGCCGTGGCCGCGCTCACCGCCGACGACGTGCTCGCGTCCCTGCGCCAGATGCCGCTGATCGTTCGCCAGGCCGTGATCGCCGGCACGCTGGGGATGCGCCGCGTCGCGGTGGTCAACCGGGGCATGGCGGCGCGGCTGCTGGCCCGGATGCGCGCCGGCGGTTCCACCACCCGGATCGACCTGCTGCACGACCTCACCAGCCCGCTGGTCATCGCCTTCATGCTGTATGCCGATCCGGCGATCTGGTCCGCCGTGCTGGGCGACGACGACGGCGCGGCGCTGCGCGCCGTCGCGTCGTCGCCGGGCCTCGGCCCTCTCCTCGACGTCGCCGCCGACGTCGGCGCCGCGCTGGTCACGGGCGCCCTGGTCGCCGCCATCGCCAAGGACGCCCCGGCATCCGCGGTGGCGCTGGCCACGCTCGCCGTCGACCACCCCGCGGCCCGGTCCGCCCACGACGCGCTGCGGACTGGTTTTCCCCGGCTGCCGGACGTCCCCACTCGGTCCTTACCAGGGCTCGTTCCCCGGACGCGGCGCTGCGCCGCCGCGCTGGTCGAGGAGGGCGGCAACCGCGACGAGTGTCAGAACGACCGTGGGTGCGGTGCGTATCACCTGACCACGGGCAGCGAGATCGGCGTCGAGGAGGACCGCGAGATGCTCATGTCCGATGGTACGGGCGACGACATCCCCGCGGGCTCCCCGCGCTCCGGTGGGGAGGGGGTCGAGGACGACGCCGGGCAGCGGGCCTCCCAGGTGCTGAAGCGGTGGGACGAGGCGCTGCGGGCGGCGCTGTCGGTGGCCGACGCGCTGCGCGCGGGTCAGCTGCCCGCGTGCGACCTCGCCGACGAGGTCGCCGCGCACGCGCGCCACGTGAGCGTCGCCGCGCGTCGGCTCGGCGACGAGCTGGGCGCCGCGATCGACCCGTCGCGGGACGGCCTGCGGGACGCGTTAGCGGAACTGCGGGAACGACACCGCCGGCAGACCGAGGAAGCGGCCTGGATCGACCGGCTGACGCGCCTGGAAGGTCCGGCCGACCTCGCGGATCTGATCACCGGGGTGCGCACGGCCGCCACTGCCGCCCAGGACGATCCCGCCGTGTCCCGCGAGCCGCTGGCGGCCCTGTGGCGGTTCCTCGGTGTGGACGACGACAAGCGGTCGGCGCGCCGGCGCGTCGACTGGGCCGAGCTGAGCGCCGCGCGCGCGGCCGTCATCGCCACCTCACCGGGCATCGAGCCGCTGCTCGACGCCATCACCTACGGCGAGGCCCACCTGCCCGACCCGCCCCGCTCGCCCCCACCACCGCAGTCCCCTCCGCCCACGCCAGCAGAGCCGACGCCGCCGGCGCCCGCGGCGAGGCCAGCGGCGCCGACCCCGGTGCCGGAGTCGACGTCGGCCGACGCGGCCGCGCCGCTGGACGACGCGGAGCCAGCGGACCAGGCAGAGCCAACGGACCAGGCAGAGCCAGCGGACCAGGCGGAGCCAACGGACGACGCGGAGCCGGTGGACGAGCCCGATCCCACCGACGAGGCGGACCCGGGCCTCGCTGGGCTCGCCGCGCTGCTGGCCCGCGGCCACGGCGCCGCGCTCGCGTCGATCAGCGGGGGTCTGGCCCGACCGGCGACAGGCGGCTCGCCGGACGACCACCGGACCGACAGCCCCGCGCCGGACGTGGCATCGGCCAGGTCGGACTCGGACCCCGCCGCCGCGCACGCCGCCGTCGCGGACGGCGACACCACCGCCCCCGCGATCGCGCCCATCGCCGTCCCCGCCGCCGACGATGCGCGCCGGGAGGCCTCGGGTCCTGGCGGCGCGCAGGTCACGGAGCTGGCCGAGGCGTTGCTCGGGCGGGACCGGTTCGGGCTGGCGGCGGACCTGCTGGAGGCGGCGGGCGCGCCGACCGCCGGGGTCGCGGCCCGTCGGCTCGCGGCCTGCGCGGTCGCACTGCGCGCCCCGGCGGGTCCGCTGGCGTCCGCGTTCGCCGACATCGAACCCCAGGTCAGCCGGGAGGCGCTCGGTGACGATCGGGCCGGGCAGTTGCTGGCGCTGCTGGCCGCCGCCCGGATCGCGCTGCTGGCGCCGTCAGCCGGCCCGGCCCGGGTGCTCGCGAAGCTGCTGCCGTGCGTCAGCGGCCAGCCGAACCTGTCCGAGGCGCTCAGCGCACTCGCGGAGGCGAGCCGCTGCGGGGTGGTCATGCTCGCCGAGGCCGCCGACGCGGTGGGCACCCTCGCCGCGGCGGAGACTGTCGCCGCGGAGCTGGCCACGGAGGCGGCCGCGCTGCTGTCCGGCGCGCCGCGGCGCACCTTCAAGTACGTGCCGGCCAACGGCGTCTACCAGGCGTGGATGCGGCCGGACGGCGAGCTGGGGGCGATGCTGACGCTGGTCGCCGCGAACAACCCGGACGCCGCCAGCCAGGCCCGGGACCTGGTGGTCGGGCTGCGCGGCAAGGCCTACCGCAGCATCGAGTCGACCTTCGCCGGGCAGCGGCGCAACAAGTCGAACCAGATCGTCGCCGGCGCCCGGGACAACCTCGCCGGCCGCTGGGATGAGGCCGTCGAGCTCGCGGGCCGCTGGGCCGAATGCGCCGAGCGTGTGCTCGAACGGCGGGCGACGACCGTCGGCAACTGGCACACCGCCGCCCTCGCCAAGCTGCACAACCGGCTGAAGAAGGTGCGCGAGCCGGCCCTCGACGAGCTGGCGGGCGTCAGCGACCGGCCGGCCGTCGCCGGGGCGGCCAGGCGGCTGTTCGGCCAGGCCCTGGCGATCTGCGACGGCGACGTGCCGGTCGCCGACGAGCCGCCGGTCGCCTACGCCGCGCACGGCGAGCTGCTCGCGTCCGCCCTGCTGCTCGACGCGCGGACGCTGCTGCCCGACGGCGGACTGCCGGCGCTGCCCGACGCCGGCCGCCGCGACCTCGGCCGGCTCGCCCAGGCCGAGCGGCGCGGCCCGCGCGACGTCTACGACCAGCGGGCCGGTCGCGGTGACCACGACCTGACCGCGGTGCTCATCGCCGGGCTGCGCCGCGCGGAGCCGGAGCTCGCCACCGAGCTCGAACGGCGTCGCGGCGTCGACATCCAACGCCAGTCCCGACAGATCCGCCACCGCGTCGACGAGCTCAGCGACCGGATCGCCACCCGGCGGCTGGACGGCAGCCTCGACGACCAGCCGTGGGCGGCGCTGGCCGCCCGGGCGGAGGCGCTGCGGGACTCCTCCCGGCAGGACTTCGGCCGCGTCCAGTCCGCCATCGACGAGATCGCCACCGACCTCGACCGCCAGCGCGACGAGGCGATCGCACGCACCGTCGCCCGCATCCACGAGCGTGCCGGGCGGGACCAGAACGTCGCGCAGGTCGCCGAGCTGCTCGTCGGCCGGGCGCTCGGCGGCCAGGTGGCCAGCGCCGAGGAGTCGCTGGAGACGGTCACCGCCGGCGGTCGGCTGCCATCCGCCGGCTCCACCGGCGCGCGGCATCTGCGGGCGTTCCTCGCGACCGTGCCGGCACTCGCCGACGAGCGGTCAAGCGAGCCGCTGGACCTCGTGTACGCGGCCCTGACCGGGTCGAACAGCGCCGCGCAGGCCCGGATGGCCCAGCTCGGGCTCGACACCGCGGGGCTGTCCGACGCGCGGCGCGACGCCGGCCGCAAGGCCCTCGGCGCCTGGCGGGCGCTGGCCCGGCGAGGCAACGACCGCAACATCCGCCGCGACGACACCGTCGGCGCACTGCGCCTGGTGCTCGCCCAGGCCGGGCTGGAGTTCGCCCAGGTTCGGCTGGAACAGGCTCCCGCCGGCCAGACCGGGCGTCACTGGGTGACGTTGAAGGACGTACGGGGCACCGGGGAGGCGCTGACCCCGGCGCTGGGCTCGGCGATGAGCCCGGACGGCGCCACCCTGTCGGTGGTGCTGGTCCGCAGTTCGCCGACGCCGGCGACGCTCATCGAATGGATGGCCGTCGCCCCGCACGACCAGACGGTGCTCGCGCTGTGGCTGGCCGGGGTGCTCTCCCCCGCCGACCGCCGGGCGATCGCCAACGCGGCACGCGGGCGCCCCCGGCCGCCGCTGTTCCTGCTCGACGAGGCGTGCCTTGCCTACCTGGTCTGCCAGCAGGAGCCACGGCGCGCCACCTTCGCGGCCACCGCGCTGCCCTTCACCGCCGCGAGCCCCTACCGGGACACCCCGGGCGAGATCGCCCCGGAGATGTTCTACGGGCGTACCGACGAGCTCGCCGCCGTGCTCGACCTGCGCGGTTCGTCGTTCGTCTCCGGGGGGCGCCAGCTGGGCAAGTCCGCGCTGCTGCGGATCGCCGCCCGCGAGTTCACCCGCGACCGCCCCGGCCACGAGGCCGTCGGGACCACCGTGTTCACCGTCGGTGCCGACGGGCGGCCCGAGCTGCTGTGGGGCACACTGTGGCCGAAGCTCGCCGAGCTGCGCATCGTCGACGGCGCCGCGCCGCCGGCCCGCGACCTCGCCGCCGCCGTGCACGCCGCGATCCTGCGCTGGCTGCGCGCCGAGCCGACCCGGGCGCTGCTGATCCTGCTCGACGAGGCGGACGCGTTCCTCGACGCCGACGCCGCCGGCAACCGGTTCACCCACGTCGACTGGTGCCGGCGGATCATGCTGGACTCCGACCGCCGCGCCAAGGTCGTCTTCGCCGGCCTGCACACGACCGCCCGTTTCGAGTCGCTGCCCAATCAGCCGCTGTCCCACCTCGGCCGGCCGATCAGCGTCGGCCCGCTGCGCCCGCAGCACGCCCACGAACTGCTCACCAAGCCGCTGGCGGCACTCGGCTTCACCTTCGCCGACGAGGACGCGCTGCCCGCGCGGATCCTGGCCCGGGCGAACAACCTGCCGGCGCTGCTGCAGCTGTTCGGCGAGGCGCTGGTGCGCCACCTCACCGCCCGGGAGGTGCCGCCCGACGGCCCGCCCCAGCTGATCACCGCCGAGGACGTCGACGACGTGTTCGGCGACGCCGAGCTCGCCGCCGCGTTCCGCAAGAAGTACGTCATGACCCTGCACCTGGACCCCCGCTACCTGGTGATCACCTACTCGGTGGCGTTCGCGGCCCACGAGCGGGGCATCGATGCCAGCCTCAGCCTCGCCGAGCTGTCCGACGAGGCCCGTCAGCACTGGCCGGCCGGCTTCCGTGACGTGGGTTCCGACGGCTTCGCGGGCCTGGTGACCGAATGCGTCGACCTCGGCGTCCTCGCCCTGGACCAGGGTCGCTACCGGCTGCGGACCCCGACGGTGCGCCGGCTGCTCGGCACCGCCGACGAGGTCTTCGACACCCTGTCCATGGCACCGCAGCAGCTGGCGGTGCCCTCGGTGTCCGACGCCGCGTCCTATCGCCGGCGGATCAAGGACCTCATCCGCTCGCCGCTGACGGAACGGCAGATCGGCCGGCTGTTCGACGCGCGCCGGACGGTGCTGACCATCACCGGCTCCACCGCGCTGTGGATCGACCGGGTGCACCTCGCCCTCGAACAGGCCCACGCGGAGACGGCCGGGCTGGTCCGGGCCGTGCAGCGGTGCGCGGTGCCGACGCCGGACGGCGTGCGGGGGTCGGTCGCCCGTGCGACCGACGCGACCCTCGTCCTCGTCGACGCCCGGGACGCGCCGACTTCGGCGCTGCGGGCGCTGCTCGCCGCCGCCGAGACCGCCGTCGCGGCGGCCACCCCGGACGTCGCCGTCGCCGTCGTCACCGCGCCGCCGAACGCGGCCGCCTGGGTGGGGCATCCCGGCCGGGTGGACCTGGCCCGGATGGACGAGCCGGGCCTGCGGCTGTGGTGCGACGAGGACGGCCTGCCGTTCCGCGACGAACAGGCCCGCTCGCAGCTGCTGGCGCGCACCGGCGGCTGGCCGATGGCGCTCGCCCAGGTCGCGCGGCGGGCCGCCAGCGAGGGTTCCGCCGCGGGGCACGGCCGGCTGCTCGACGGCCTCGACGAGTGGCTGTCCGCCAAGGGCGGCCGGGACCTCGTCCGCGCGGCCGGCCTGGACGCCTCGGCACCCGCCCTCGCCGCGGTGTTCCGCGCCGCGGTCGACCTGTGCGGAGCGGCCGGTGCGGATCCGCACGTCGTCGCCAGCGTCCTGGAGGAGGATCCGGACCTGGTCGCGCGGGCGTCCGACGCCGGTTTCGCCGCCCTCGACGAGGTGGTCGCCGCGCTGACGGCGCTGGGCTGCCTGCTCGTCGACGACGCCGGCCTGCTGCGCCCCGAACCAGTCCTCGCCGACCGCCTCCCGCCCGACCTCGGCGCACGCCCATGACGTCCGTGCCAGGCGCGACGCACGATCCGCTGCCGCCGGTCGTCCTCGCCGCGTTGCGGCTCGCCGCGACCGTCATCGCCGAGGTCGGCGGCGAACCGGTGGATCCCGGCCGGGTCGTCGCCAGCCGCGAGGGCGTCTTCATCCTTCTCGACCTGCTCGCGCAGTCCGCGCCGCTGCGCGCGGAGGTCGCGGCGCGGCTGGCGGCCACGGCGGGCGAGGGGCTTCTCCTCGCCGAGGGCGGCGCGTTCGCGCTCGGCCTGACGGACCGGGATCCGGCGGTCGTCGGCCGGGCTGCCGGGCAGGTGCGGGCCCTGCTCGGCGAGCAGCGGCGGGCCGCGCGCCGGGATCGCCGGGAGCAGCAGCGGGCCGGGCGCGCCACGGCGGAGCAACGCCGCGACGAACGGGCGAAGGACCGCCTCGCCGACCTTCGGCAGGCCCGCGACCAGGCCCGCCGGCGCGCCGCCCTCGCCGAGTCCGATGCCCGGCGGTCGCACGCGGAGCTGCTCGACCTCGGCGACGAGCTGGCCGCGCAGACCGCCCGCGCGCAGGCCGCCCAGGCACAGCTCGCGGCCGCCCGTCGCGAGGCGTCCGACCCGCTCCAGCTCGCCGCCGCGCTCGCCGCCCTGCTGCGCTGCACCGCAGGCGCCGGCCTCGACCAGGCGGCCCGGCTCGCCGGCCTGCCCGCCGAGCTGGCCACGACCGTGTCGACCTGGCTGCCGGCGCTGCTGGACGCCTTCGCCGATCCGCCCGCGCCGGCTGCCGCCAGCGTCAGCGCCCGGGAGCGCCAGCCGCGGGTGGACGTCCTCGGCGGCGGCACCGAGATCGGCGGCTCCTGCGTACTGATCACCGCCGGTGACACCCGGCTGCTCGTCGACGCGGGCAGCCGCCCCGGCGGGCACCGCGCCGACGACCTCGCACCACCGCGGATCGCCGACGCGTTCGCCGGCCGCCTCGACGCCGTGGTCGTCACCCACGCCCACAACGACCATGCCGGCTGGGTGCCGGCGGTACTCGCCCGCAGCCCGCATACCCCGGTCCTCGCCACCGAGGCGACGGCGACGCTGCTCGCGCCCCTGTGGATCGACTCGGCGAAGGTGCTCGCCCGTCGCGGGACGGGCGACGCGTTCGAGCCCGCGCCGTTCGACGCCGACGACGTCCAGCACGCGCTGCGCCAGCTCCGCGCCGTGCCGTGCGGCCGCCGGCACCGCGTCGGCGACCTCGACGTCGAACTGTTCCCGGCCGGCCACATCGTCGGCGCGGCCGGGGTCGTCGTGCATGCCGGCGACCAGCGGATCGTCGTCTCCGGGGACGTCTCGCGCGCCGGGCAGCGCACCGTCGGCGGCATCGCGGTCCCGCCGTCGGCCCGCGGTGCGCGGCTGCTCCTGCTGGAGTCCACCTACGCCGGCGCCGGGCGGATGCCGCCGCGTGAGGCCACCGCCGCCCGGCTCGTCGCCGACGTCGCCGCGATCACCAGCGCCGGCGGGCGGGTGCTGATCCCCGCGTTCGCGCTGGGCCGCGCCCAGGAGGTCGCCCTCACCCTCACCGAACGACTACCCGACGTCGACATCCGCATCGACGGCCTGGCCCGCGCCGTCACCGCCGTCTACGAGCAGCAGCCCGGGCCGGACGGCGGGCCGATGCGCATCTTCGGCCCCCGGGTCCGCGCTGTGCCGCCCGGCGGCACCCAGGAGGCGATCCGGACGCTGCGCGCCGGCGTGGTGATCGCCACGTCCGGCATGCTGACGGCCGGCCCGGCGGTCAGCTGGGCACGGGCACTGCTGCCGGACCCGAGCGCCGGCCTGATGGTCGTCGGCTACCAGGACGAGGACTCCCCCGGCGCCCGCCTGCTCGCCCTCGCCGAGGCCGGCGGCGGCGCGTTCGAACTGCCCACGAGGGACGGCCCACCCAGCGTGATCCCCGTCGCCGCCCGCGTCGGCCACCACGGCCTCGGCGCCCACGCCAGCGCCGACGACCTGGTCACCATCACCGCCGACATCGGCGCCGCCGAGGTGATGCTCGTCCACGGCGAACCCAAAGGCCAGGCCACCTTCGCCGCCCGCCTCGCCCTGCGCGCCCAGCCCACGGCCGCCACCGGCGCCTGGTCGTCATGACCGCACACCGGAGGCGAACGGCGCCTCCACCTCCGGCGGCGGATCGCGGCCCGCCACCGACAGCGCGGGGCAGCCCGCCGCCGTGAAACTCGTCCGGGAGGAGATCGCCGACGACGCGGACTTTCGAGCGCGGTTCCGCCGGGAGGTAGCGGCCTGCCGGGCCGTCCGCGCCCAGTGCACCGCCGCCGTTCTCGCCAGCGACGCCGACTCCCCCCAACCGTGGCTGGCGACCGAATACATCCCCGGCCCCAGCCTGCACGAGCTGGTCAGGGCGGCCGGCCCGCTCGACGCGCGGCTGCTCTCGACGCTCGCTCTCGGGCTCGCCGAGGCGCTCGTCGCGATCCACCGGGCCGGCTCAGCAAGGGTCCGTCCCGCGCACTCGGGGATCATGCGAGCCGGCGGGTCAACGTCCGCCGTGGGAGCGGGTCTGTCCCGCGCACTCGGGGATCATGCTGCCGCCCGCTGGGCGGCGTTCCACGGCGAATATGCGGCTCCAAGGCCGCCTGACTCTTACACGCTGAGCCCACAGGCCATGCATGTCGCGCGGCTGCGAGTCGGCCAGACCGGCCTCGATCCGGCCGTCAAGCCGATCGCGAGATCCACCGTCACGGACACGCCACCCTTGGTGAACTCTACAATTCCAACAACCTAAATAGTCATCTTCTTGATCTGGTTTGCATGGACGGCATAGAGAAACGGACCGTCATCCGCGCATGCCGCGACAATAGCGTCCAGATTGGCCAGGAGCCAGCGGGCCATCTCCGGGCCGGGGAGATTCTGCCGTGTGAGATAGAAGCAGCGCGCTTGAAAATCAAGGACAGCCCGCTGCTCGGCGGGACGGCGCCGGATGCGTTCGTCTTTCATGAAGGCCACCCACCCCAGGACGGGCGGTGTCAGCCAGCCACGTGACATCGGCGATGTCCTCGTCCTGCGGAATTCCATAATACTCAGCCAGCGTCGTAAGCTGGATGCCGGCCCCACGTAACAGCCGAGGCACGGCTATACGCCCGAGGCTCCGATCGACGAACACATGCGGCAACCCGACGGGATGCGTCATCAGGCGGCAGTTCCGGTGGCGATACGCACGGCGTCCTCCAGATCGTCTGGGGGACCTCCGAACTCCGCAGCGACATCGGCAAGGGGTTCGCCGGCCCGAAAGCGCCCCAGGGCATCTTCGAGACGGGCACCACCCCTGGCGAAGATCGGCTGCCCGAATCCGCGCGCGGGGTCCACAACCACGCTCGCACGCGGATACTGAGGCAGACTGATGAGCCGCGCATACCCATCCTCCGCGAACTCCACCCGCCGCAGATAGGACTCGACGATCTCACCGAATACCCGCTGCCCGTGTCGCACCGCGACCAGTTCTCGGGCCCCACGGGCTTCAGGAGAATCGCCATGGCTCTCCGCAAAATCGTAAAGCACCTCGGCGCCATCCGTGTACAGCGCCCGCGAGGCAAGAACATGTTCGATGCCGAGTTCGTCAGCCAACCGGGCGAGCGCGGGCCGGATGCGCTGCAGGGGAACGCCGGCCCGGCGGATCGCAGCCAGGACAAGCCCTTCGGCAAGACCAACGAACGGCACAACAGCCGCACCAGGGGTGGAACGCGGCCGGACCGTCACGATCGGATCGCCGTGCACGGCAGATCCACCGGGCCGTCTCAGGACGTAGCCGTAAGCCCACGCCGCGAAGGTGGATGCGGGTACCCCCAGATAGCGGCCAGCCTCAGCCACGCTGTAGAGCGGCACACGAAAACGTGCTGGATCATCGGTCATGCCCCGCCTCCCCTCGGACGTCCTCACCGGCATGGCCCTCGCCGGTCACCTGATCACGTTGTTGATCCACCACTCCCTCCACCGTACTCAGCCATCGCCGCCCGAGATGTAGTCCTCCGTAGCACCGTTGATCGCTGTCATGAGGCTGAGTCGGCCGACAGTCTGGGCAGAGCGGGCGTTCCACGTGCTGCTGAACAAGCCGTGAGGCTCGACGCCGTGATCGGCACCGGGATCGACGGTTTCCCGTAAGCGGCATTTCGGGCGGACTTCCCACCGATGGGAAGGGCGTGCGGGGGGCAGTGGTTCCGTGTCGCGAAGTCGCGGTTTCGTGTCCGGTTTGCCCCACAGTTCGCGACACGGACCGCCACGACACTGCCGGAACGCGGCCACACCCAGCGGCGCGCCAACACACGAAGATCACCGGAGGGCGGGGAGGGTGGTGAAGCGGACGGGTTCGCGCAGGACGGTGGTGGCGGCGGGGAGGTCGGCGAGGCGGGTGGCGAGGGTGGCTTCGGCGAGGCGGGGTGGCAGGGCGGCGGAGAACCTGAGGCCGGCCATCGCCTCGGCGGTGACGTGGGGCAGGCACAGCCGGGTGTCGAGGTCGGCGGTCGCGGCCTTCCAGGTGGCGGGGGTCAGGTCGGATCGCAGGCGCAGGTAGGCGGCGTTGGCGTGCTGGAGGGGGTCGGCGAGGTCGCCGAGGCTCGCGACCAGCGTGCGGTTGGCGCGCTGTCCGGCCCAGGTCCACCAGTGGACATCGGTCAGGTCGTCGGTGCGGGCGATCATCGTTCCGCCGGGGTGGACGACGTCGAGGTGCTCGTCGCGGACGGCGGCGAGCCGCCGCGTGGCTCGGCGGGTGAGCGCGACCGGCGGGTCCGCGCCGAGCAGGACGTCGCGCATCGCCCTGGCCAGCGCGAACGACGTCGCGGCGTCGCCGGAGGCCAACCAGCGGGCGCGACCGCCGCGATCGGCGGGTTCGACGAAGCAGCGGCGACGTTTCCAGTCGATGTGGGTGACCCGCCAGTTGCGACCGGCGAGCAGCAGCAGACGCGGGCCCTCGACGACCTCGGTGAGCAGCACCGGGTCGGTGCGGCCGACCTCGTCGCGGCCGTGCAGCACGGTGAACTCGGGCGCGGCGGTGAACACGGCGGTGAGCTCGGAGAAGTGCCGGTGGCCGAAGCGTCGTTCCGCCTCGGGGCCGACGAACAGCATGCCGCCGTCCGCATCCAGGTAGCCGGCCCGGACGAGGTGGCGCACGATCGGTTCGGCGGTGTGGTCGAAGGGCGCGAGGCCGTTCCACTCATCCGCCCACGTCCGGTCGCCGACGCGATGCTCCTGCAGGCAGTAGGCGAGCAGCTGCTGGGCGATGATGTGCCGCGGCTCCGGTGGCGCGACCACCGGTTCGACGAAGCCGCGTCCCCACAGCGTCAGCAGCCCCGCGGCGTGCACGAGACCGGTGTCGCCGAGGGCGAGGAACAGGCAGTTGCGGGTCGTGCCCGGCCGGCGGCCGGTGCGGCCGAGGCGCTGCAGGAACGACGCGACGGTCGTCGGCGCGTTGATCTGGATGACGCGGTCGAGATCACCGACGTCGATGCCGAGTTCCAGGGTGCTGGTCGCGACGATCACACAGTCCCGGGCTTCGGTGAACGCCTCCTCGGACCGACGCCGTTCCTCGGCGGACAGCGACGCGTGGGAGAGGTACGTCGTCACGCCGAGGGCCCGCAGCGCCTGGCCGAGCTCCTCGACGGTCTTCTTCGAGTCGGCGAACACGAGCCGTTTCTCGCCCCGGTGCAACGCCGCGATCACCTTCGCCGCGTTCACCACCGACCCGACATGGTCCAGCTCGACGTCCCCCGCGGGCGCCGGCAGGATCGGCGCCGGAGACGAATCGGAGGCGCCGCGCGCGTCGGACGCGTTCCGCGCAACGCCTGGGGTCGACGGCGCGGGCCAGGACGCCAGGTCGGGAGCGACCACTCGGGCCGGGCGGTGGCCCGCGCCCGAGCCCTGCAGCCAGCTCAACAGCTCGGCCGGATTCCCGACGGTCGCCGAAAGGCCGATGACCTGCAGATCCTGCTGTGATGCGACGACCGGACCGGCGGGCGCGTCGGCAGCGTCAGCCTGCCGGTCAACCAGCGATGCGCCGGCGATGGTCCGGCGCAGCCGCTCCAGGACCGCCAGCAGGTGCCAGCCCCGGTCGTCGCCGGCGAAGGCGTGGACCTCGTCGACGATCACGGCACGCACGCCGGCGAAGAAGCGACGATGGTCGGTGCGGACGCTGACGAGCATCGCCTCGAGCGACTCCGGCGTGGTGAGCAGGACGTCGGGTTGGTCGCGGCGGATCCGGTCGCGTCGGGACTGCGCCACGTCGCCATGCCAGACGGCGGCCCGACGGCCGAGCCAGCCGGTGTAGGTCTCGAGCCGGGGGGCCAGGTTGTTCAGCAGCGCCTTGAGGGGGCACAGGTACAGCACCGACGTCCGCTGCCAGTTCTCGACGGCCATCCGCGACAGTATCGGGAACGCCGCCGCCTCCGTCTTGCCGCCGGCGGTCGGCGCGAGCAGTAGCGCGTCCGCCCCGGCCAGCAGCGGCGCGACCGCCGCCTCCTGCAACGGCCGCAGCCCCGGCCACCCGAGGCTGTTCACGATGTGGTGCACCACCACCGGGTGCAGCAGATCCACCGGCTCGGCCGCCGGCGTGGACGCGGAAGCCGGCGTCGACGCGGAAGCCGGCGTCGACGCGGGTACGGACCGGTCGATCGTCACGCCCGGTCCAGCTCGGCGCCCGCGCCGTGGTCGGCGTCGGCACCCGTCTCGAGATCGAGATCGATGTCGTCGGCACGGGTCGCCCCGCGGGCGGCGTTGCGTTCCAGATCGGTCAGCTCGGCCGACGCGATGGTGAGCGGGTAGTCGCGGCGGGGGTCGAAGTCGTCGAACTGGTCGACGCGGTCGAGCACGTCCCCGACGAGCTTCTTCAGGAAGAGCCGGGGCGCGACGCCCACCTTCCCACCGAGCCGCCCGGCGACCGCGGCGGCCAGCTCCGCGAGATAGGCGTCGTCGACCAGCGTCTCGATCCGTCCCGCCGCCTCCCCCGACGAGCCGTCGGCGTACAGGTGCCGGACCCGCCCGCCGAGTTCGACCAGCGACGCCTCGGTGAAGCCGGCCAGGCGCAGCTGCGCGGCCCGCGGATTGTCGAAGCGGGGGTCGGCGGTGAAGTCGGTCGCCAGGCGCTGCGCGAGGGGGGCGAGCCGCGCCACCCCCTGCGGGCCGTCGTAGAAGGCGGGCGTCCCGGTGATGACGAGGAACAAGCCGGGAAAGCGGCCGCTGTGGACCTCGTCGATCAGCTGGCGCAGCGCGTTGAGGGCCTTGTCGCGGGCGTCGGACCGGACCCGTTGGAGGGTTTCGACCTCGTCGAGGACGAGGAGCAGCCCCCGGAACCCGCTGTCGCGCAGCACGACCAGCAGGCCCTGCAGGAACCCGAGGGCCCCGAAGTGGTCGAGGTCGCCGCGCACCCCGGCGGCCCGTCGGGCGGCCGCCGCGACGTGCGGCTGACCACCGAGCCAGCTGAGCACCGCCGCCGCGGTCGCCTCGTCTGCGGCGCCCAGCGCCGCCCGGTAGCCGCGCAGCGCCGCCGCGAAGGCCGGCGCGGTCCGGCCGACCTCCGCCAGGCGCCGGTCGAGCAGGTCGCCGACGGCCCGGTCGAGCGCCTCGGCGCTGACGCCCGCCGCCTCGTCCGCGGCCAGGACGTCCTCCTCCAGCGCGTAGAACCAGCCGTCGACGACCTGGCGCAGGGCGCTCGGCGGGAACGTCGAGGTCGTCAGCCGCTCGATGAGACGGCGATAGACCGTCTCCAGCCGGTGCAGCGGCGTCTCGTTCTCCGAGATCTGCACCTCGGCGGTGGCGAGCCCGGCCCTGCGCGCCCGATCGGCGAGCCAGCGGGAGAAGAACGTCTTGCCGGAGCCGTACTCGCCGCGGACCGCCTTGAACACCGACCCGCCGGCGGTGACGGCGGCGAGGTCCTCACCGGCGACCCGCTCGAACCGCTCCAGCCCGACCGCGAGCAGGTCCAGCCCGGCCGACGGCACCGCCCCGCGCCGCAGCGCGTCCAGCACGTCACGCCGCCGCGCCGCGCTGACCTGCCCGGTCTCGCCGCTCACGCCCGCCCCCGAATCCGTCGCCAGCGCCCGAATCCCGCCATTCTCCCGGATTCGCTTTCCGCCGTGCTCAAGGCCCGGACATCACGGAGCCAGGTGCTTCCGATCTGACAGCCGGACGCCCCGGCCGCGCGTCACGCCCGGAGAAGGGTGACGGCGTGTCCGGCCGGGGTGGTGGCGGTGTGGAGGGCGGTGCGGTCGGTGATGTCGGGGGCGTTCGGACGGCGGTCGAAGATGACGAGGGTGCCGGTGGTCAGGCCGAGGCGGTCGAGGTAGCGGTCGAGCTGGGCGAGCCCGGCAGGTAGGGGATCGCCCGCCTGTGGGCCCCGCCCACGATGACATCGCGTACGGCCGAGTGTCGCGCCGCGAGGGCACCTCACCCGGGCAGGCCGAACTGGGCCCGGAGGAGGTCGATGTTGAGGCGCAGGGTGTGTCCGTCGTCGATCGGCTCCAGCACCGGGTAGTTGTCGATGTTGAACAGGCGCTGCAGGGTCACCGCGAAACCGCCGGCCCGCGCTGGGCGTTCACCGGCGCGTTCGGCGACGACGCTGGTGGCAAGGGTGCCGTTCGCGTCGAGCAGCGCCCGCACCGCCGCCTCCACCTTCGCCACCGGCACCTTGCGGGCCAGCCCGTCGAGCTGCGACTGGAACAGCTCGGCGGCGAGAAGGGCCGCGACCAGAGCATCGAGCGAGTCCTGCCGGGGGGCGGCAGGCGAGGCGGACACCGGGGCTGACGGCGACCGCGTCAGGGCGCGCTCCGCGACGGAGGACTCCCCGCTCGACGGCTCCCCGCTCGACGGCTCCCCGTTCGGCGGCTTCCCGCCTGCCGGCCTCGCGCCTGATGGCTCGTCGCCGGCCACGCTGGGGGCGGATTGAGGGAGCTCGAACAGCGCCGGGCCGGTCTGTTCCTCGGCGGACCTGCGGCGCCTGCGCGTCGGGACCAGCATCGTCCCCTCGTCCGATGCCGGCCGTCGCCCCGAGGCGGACGCCGACCCCGAGGCGGAGCGGGGGCCGATCAGCAGCGTGTCACCGCCGAGTCTGCGCAGCGGGTCCGCGGTTTCCAGCGACCACCAGTCGGGACGCTGGTCGGGCAGCGGACGCCAGCCGGGCGGCAGACCTCGGCTCCCCGACGCCGGGGTCGGGTGGAACGGCAGGAACGCCAGGACGGGCACGGTCACCTCAGCCGGCGACGCGCCGCCGTGATAGCCGCCGTGGCGGCCCAGGTAGTGCCGCGCCGGATCCCAGAGGGCGATGATCCGCCCGCCAGGCGCGAGCACCCGCGGCCCGGCCAGTTCCACCTCACCATCCCGCGGCTCGCCGTCGCCCCGGGGCTGCTCGTCGACCTTGTCGGCAACGCGGTGTCGGGCCGAGACGGCGTCGACGGCGGACAGCGCCTCGGCGCCGTGATCGAGAACGTGGCCATGGTCGCTGGTGAGGATGACGGCCCGGCCGGCGGTACGGGCGTAGCCCAGCACCGCCTGCAGCCGACCGACGTCGGTGAGGCCCCAGCCGCCGTCGTCTCGCTGACGGCCGCGGTCCAGCATGTCGTCGATCGTGTTGATCACGACCGCGACCAGGGGAGTGTTCGAGGTCAGCGCCTCGGTGAGTTCTCCGTCGAGCGCGGCCCCGGGTGCTCCGGCCAGGTCGGCGTGGTGGAACAGCCGGGCGGCCCGCCGGCCCCAGCGGGGATGGCCTTCGAACTCGAGGGTTTCCTTGGCCTTGTCGCCGGTGATGAGACGCCCGGCGAGCAGTGAGGTCCGCGAGGCGGCGGTGACGGTCGGAAGCACGGCGACGGCCGCCCGCCGCCGGGCGGGGGCGGGTGCTTCGCCGGGGTGAGGCTCCTCGAGGTGGGGGCCGAGCGGGTCGCACTCCTCCCACCGCTCGCGGCGCAGCTCGGCCGCGAGCTGGGCGGCGAGCGCGGCGTTCATCCCGTCGAGCACGACCAGCAGCGCCCGGCCCCCGTGGCTGGTCACCACCGGCGCCACCACCCGGTCGAGGATGTCCTCGACGGTCAGTGGCCGCTTGGGCCTCGCCGCGGTGAGCCCGGCCGTCGTCGTCCACACGGCGAGCAGCCGTGCGAAGGCCTCGTCGAGGGTGCGGCGACGCCGGGCCGCCACCCGGTAGAGGTCGCCGTACACCGTGCCGATCGCGGGGGCGGGAGCCCCGGCCGCCAGGTGGCCGAGGGCGATGTCGGCCCAGGCGCCGTCGTCGAGATGGGCGTCCAGAGCGTCGGGCAGCGTCGTCGGCACACCCGCACGCTCCCGGTCGGTTCGCTGCCGGGTCGAGGGGGGTGTGGCGGCGAGCGAGCCCGTGGGCTGGCGGACGAGCCAGCCGACGAGCCGGGCGGCCATCACGGCCCGTTCCACCTCGGGACGCTCGACGGCGGACAGCAGGTGCGCGCGCAGCGAACCGACCGCGGTGACGACGTCGTGGGCCGCCCGGGCGAGCAGGGTGCGGTCGACGCCGGCCTCGGCGGCGGTGAGAACGTCACGGATGGTGGTGGCGACACCGGCCAGCCGGTGGTCGAACCCGGCCCGCAGGATGTCGCTCGCGGCACCGGCCGCGCGGGCGTCGATGGTGTCGAGCAGCCGCTCCGCCACGTCGAGCAGCGCCGGGATCTCGTCCTGCGGGTGCAGCGTGGACGACGCGGAGTCCGGCGGCACGAGGCCGAGCCGGCCGGCACCCGGCCGGGCCGACGCCAGCGCCGTCGTCACCACCTCGCGGACCGCGTCGGCGAACGCGCGCATGATCGCGTCGTCCAGGCGCACGTCGCCGAAGAACCTCTCGACCCGTGCCCTGGCCCGCTCGAGGGCGGCGATGTCCCCGGCCGCACCGCCGACCGCCGCGCCGCGCGCTGCGGGGCCCGTCCCGGCCGGCGCCGGGGGGGCGGCCGCGTCGCGCTCGCGGGCGGGCCACAGGCAGTCACAGACCAGCCCGAGGGCGAGGGCCCGGTCGCCGTTGCCCGCGGCGAGCAGAGTGACCAGGGCGCGCCCCGCGCGGCCGGTCCGCTCGGCCAGGTAGCCGGTGAGGCCGGCGCGTTCCTCGTCGCCGAGGCGGCGCAGCGCGTCGACCGCGCCGGGGGACGCACTCCAGCGCAGCAACGTGGCGATGTCCAGGTCGGCGGCGCCCAGGCCCAGTCCGGTCAGGCCGAGGCGGACGGCCGCCAGTTCCGCGAGCGCGTCCTCCCGGGTGAGCTGGCCGCCGGGTCGACGCGGCCAGCCGGCCGGCGGGCGGGCCTCCAGCAGAGCCTGCGCCACCCAGCGATGCTCGGGGGCTCGCAGCCGCGGGTCGGCCTGGTTGGCACCGAAATCCTCGAGGACGGCGATCCAGGGCTCGAGGATGTCGACCCGCTGCCGGTGGACCTGGGCCAGGACGGAGTCGCCGAGATCGTCCTCGTCGGCGTCGGTCAGCAGCACCAGCCAGCCGTCCTCGACCGGATCCCGCGCCCAGCAGGTGACCTGTTCGAGGACGGCGAGCGCCGACACGCAGGGCACCACCCGGACGTGCCGGCCGGCGACGTCGAGTTCCCGCGGCGCCGGCCACTCGGGTTGGGCCCGGACGAGCAGGACCCGGGGCTGGTCGCCGTCGCCGTTCTGCGCGCCGCGCCGTAGCCGGCTGACACGGTTCAACAGGATCGCGGGGGTCACCCGCGGAGCTCCAACGCCCGTCGGACCGGGCCCGCCCGCCAGGCCGCCGTCGGGCGGGGACGACAGCAGGTTCACGGTGCCGGCCTCCAGACGATCTCGACCTCGCCCGGCTGGTCGCCCGCGTGCTCGCGCACCTCGGCGAGCGCCCGGTCGAGGTCCGCGATCCGGACCCGCCACTGCCGCACGGCACCTCGACCAGCCCCCGCGCCCGCTTCCCCGCCGACACCGACACCGACACCGACACCGCCGACACCGCCGACACCGACGGTCGGGGGATCGATGACGTGCGTGGTGCCGCCGACGGGAGGGGTGCCAAGAACGTGTGGGGCGCCAATGACGGTGGTGGTGCCGGACGGCGGGAGCCCGACCGGCCGCCGGGGACCCGTGGTGGTGCCGGCATCACCGCCGGCGCCGAGCGGCGTGGGGGGTGGGGTCGGCGTTCGTGTGGCGCGACGCAGCAGTGCGGTGGCCTCGGCGCGGGCGGTGGCGAGCACCGCGGCGAGCGGGGTGGTCAGCTCGTCGGCGGAGCCGGCGGCCCGGATCTGCCCGAGGATCTCCTGGGCTCTGGCCTGGTGGGGCTCGGGCAGGCCGTCGATGAGGACGAAGGTCTCGTCCCAGGGTGCCGCCCTGATGGCAGCGGCCACGTCGTGGGCGCGGCCGATGCTCACGTTCAGCCGCTTGGCCGGTCCGGCGAGGTCGGCGCGGGCGAGGCGGCGGACCAGCTCCGCCCCGGACCTGGCGTCGGTCAGTGCCTGGACCAGGTCGCGGGCGGCCCACGCGGTGCGCAAGCGCCCTGCTGTGACGCCGTCCGCGGCCGACTCGGTGGACGCGGCAAGGCCGGTGCTCCGGTCGAGCCCGAGTCCGTCGGCCCGCCGTTCCAGGGCGCTGACCAGCTCCTCGCACGCCGGCCGGGTCGACCGCGCCTTCCCGACGAGCTCCTCCGCGAAGGTGCGTAGCAGCCTGCCGCGCAGCAGGGCGGGCGGGCGCACCCCGAAGATGAGCTGGGACCGCTCGCCCGCGGCGGCCCAGTCGGCGGCGGCGGGTAGCGGCTGCTCGCGCAGTGTCATGTCCCGGGTGATCGCCTGCAGCTCCGGGGGCGGCGAGAGCAGGCCGCCGTGGCGGTACCACGCCCGGTCGGTCTGCTCGGCGAACGCGGCGACGACGAGGTGCGCCACCGCCGGGTCGAGCCCGCGTGGCCTGGGCTCGTCGATCCAGCCCAGCAGGTCGCTGACCCGCAGCTCCTCCTCGGCGCCGCCGTCGGCCGCCGTCTGGGCGGCGCGGCGGGTGAAGTGGTCGACCCAGTCTCGTCCCAGCTCGAAGCGGACCTCGTGCATGACGCCGAGCCCCAGCGCCGGTGCGATCCGCCGGACCGCGACCCGGTCGGTCTTGGCGACCTCGACGGATCCGCCGTCGGCCTCCGCCGCCTTCGTCACGTACCCGAGGACGGTCCGCAGGTCGGCCGGTCGGACGGAGACGCCGGTCCGGTCCGGGTCGAGGTCGGGATGGCCGGGGAACTGGTCGGCGAGCAGGTCGCCGACGAGGCGCTGGCCCGCCTCGCGGAAGGACGCGCCGCCGGGCAGCGCCGGGTTCAGCCCCGGCCACAGGGTCCGCAGGTGGTCGGTGTAGTCGGCGGTGACGTCCTGTTCGTCCTTGGAGATCAGCCCGTAGGCCGAGCGCAGCACGGTTCGGGTCTTGGTCAGCAGCGCGTCGTGACGGCTTTTCAGGACACCGCGGGCGCGCTGGCGGTCGTCGGCGCTCAGGTGCTGGGCGTGGCTGTCGAACCGGTGCGCACCCCCGGCGAGCAGATGGTCCAGGCGGACCAGCATGCCGAGGTCGGCGAGGCGCGCGCCGGTCAGGTCCGCGGGGATCCAGCAGACCGTCCGATGCTGCACGCCCGCGCCGCGCAGCCGTTCGACGCGCGCCCGGGCGTAGGCCGGACCCTCGTCGTGGTCGTCGAACGGGTAGTCGACGACGAGTCGCCAGGACTGCGGGTCCAGCGGGGCAAGCTGATCGTCGCGCAGGTCGCGGCCGCGAGCCGAGCCGAAGATGACCTCCGCGGAGCGCTTGCTGCCCTTCCAGACCAGGTCGAGCCGGTCGCCGTAGACGTCGTCGGTGACGGTCACGCCGAGCTCGTCGACGAGCAGCCGGCGGACCAGCGCACGCCGGTTGCCGACGCTGTCGTAGGCGACGGCGGAGTTGAGGATGCTGTCGACCTCCACGTCGACGAGCTCCAGGCCGACGCCCGGATCACCGCCCTTGACCGGCAGGTACTTGATCTCGCCGAACTGACCGGCCCAACGTTCGACCTTCTTGCCGACGAGCCCCGCCTCGCCGCCGGGGATGGGGCTGCTGATGCTGCCGTGGTTGAGCGCGGACAGGCGCCGCGGAGTCAGGTTGCGCAGCGCCGGAACGCTCGGCGCGAGCGCGGACAACAGCAGTGTCT
Source organism: Frankia sp. RB5 (assembly GCF_059816245.1). Lineage (NCBI taxonomy): Bacteria > Bacillati > Actinomycetota > Actinomycetes > Frankiales > Frankiaceae > Frankia > Frankia sp. RB5. The sequence continues at coordinate 7,306 of NZ_JCBATA010000012.1, read as the reverse complement.
TGACCAGCCGGTCGTCGGCCGTGAACCGCCGGACCTTCGTCGCGAGCGCCGCGTCGATGGCGTCGGACGTCGTCCGGGCACGGCGAACCGCGGCGAGGATGTCCTCGTCGAGTCCTTCGGCGTCGAGCAGGTAGGGGCGCAGCTTGCGGGAGTACAGCTTCTGCGCCGCGTCGAACTCGGCTTTGAGGACGTCGGTGAACGGCGTGTCGGCGCCGCGGGTGATGACGTCCCACAGGTCACCGAGCGGGACGACCTGACCGAGGCGCAGGTCGTCGCGGTGGTCGACGAGGAGCTGGCGCATGAGCTTGAGCGCCGTCCGGTTGCGCTGCAGGGCGGACGAGACGTGCACCAGGGTGTCCATGAACGCCGGGCTGAACGGGTAGGACAGCCGGAACGCGTCCCGGTCGGCGCCGAGCTGCTCGCTGCCGCCGAGCATCGTGTCCCACACCTCGGCACGGACCTTCGCCGTCGTCTCGAACGCCCGGGCGATCGCGGCCTCGGCGTTCGCGTCGCGCGGGCGCAGCAGCCGCCGGTTGGCGATGAGCGGCAGGTTGCGATCCTCCAGCACGATCTTGTCGTACCGGCCGTCGGCGAGGGTGAGAACGTCGAGGAACGACAGCCGCACGTCGCCCGCGACCTGCTCGCCGACGAGTTCGCGCAGGTCCCGTTGCCGGGCGATGAAGCTGACGACCGGGACCGGCCGGGCGCCGAGCCCGCCCTCGACGAAGTTCGTGACCTTCTGCACCTCGCGGGACACGAAGGCCATGTCACCCATGTTGTTCGCGAGCCAGAGGATCAGTTCGTCGAGGAAGAGGATGACGGCGTCGTAGCCGAGTTCCCTGGCGTGCCGGGCGATCTCGGTGAGGCCGGCGTCCAGCGAGATGAAACCCTCGGCGTCCTCGCGCAGGTCGCGGTAGGTGTTCGCGAACCAGGTGGTCAGCAGGTCGGAGACGAGCCGGCGGCGGGAGTCCGCGTCCGGGGCGCTCGGGTCGAGCGCCCCGTCGAGCACGGCCGGCGTCCACGAGGCGTCGCCCCACTCGTCCTCGCCGCCGTCAGCGCCGTCATCGTCGCCGTGCTGTCCGAGCGGCGCGCCGCTGCCCGCGCCGGCGCCGGCGCCGTTCAGCTCGGCGAGGAAGGTGGCGTCGCCGACACGGGCCCGGATGTTGCGCGCCTCGTCGAGCAGCGCCTCGGCCCGGTGCACGGCCGGGACGGGCGCGCCCGGGTGCAGGGCGCGCAGGTGGTCGGCGTAGCCGCCGAGGACCCGCTGCTCGATCGACTTCGCCCCCAGCAGGTGGAACGGAACGAGCAGGAACTTCTTGCCGGCCAGCTCCGCGTCGTGCTTGCCGAGCACGGCCGCCAGATCGTCGATGCCGCGGGCCGCGGGTTCACCGCGCAGCAGCGCGTGCAGCACCGCCATGAAGTGCGACTTGCCGGAGCCGAACGATCCGTGCAGGTAGATGCCCTTCGACTGGCTGGCGGTCACCGCCTGGGCGATCAGGCCGAGCGCCTCGTCGAAGTTGCCGACGAGCCGGGGAGTCAGGACGTAGTCGCGCATCGTCGCCGCGGCGTCGGCGACGCCCTCGGTGAGCTTGAGGACGAAGTCGCCGTCGGACGTCCGGGTCGGAATGTCGATGACCTCGCGCAGCAGCGGCTGGGAGGACGACGGACTGGTCATGCGGCGGCACCTCGGGTCAGGTCGTGCGGGCGCGTGTGCGGAGACGGGTGCGGAAACGGATCATCCGACGGCAATCCGTGGTCGGATCGTACGTATTCGACTATGCCCGGTGGAGAGTAGTGGGGCGAGGGCTGAGCGGCTCAGAGTGGCGGCCACTCAGCGGGGTGGCGGCTCGGAGTGGTGGCCGGTCAGGGTGCTGACGGCCGTCCGTCCGACGACGTCACCGCGCGGCCGCTGGCAGCCACCACGGTGCGGATCCGCTCGATCACCGGAGCGATGCGGGCGCGGAGGTCGCCGACTCTTTGTGCCAGCTCGGAGCTTCTGTCCCGGCGTACCGACGCGGGCAGGCCCTGCCACAGCGGGTCGAGCCTGCGGGACAGCTGCGGTGGCAGCCGGCGGTTCGCCTCCGAGAGATCCTGGGTGCCCGCGTAGGCGATCGCGTTCTCCACCTGGTCGCACAGATCGCTCATCGCGGTGAGCGTCTCCCGCAGGCGCTGCTCGCTGCTCTGCGTCAGGACGTCCACGTTGGGGTCGCCCGCGGCGACGAGCCGGTAGACGCGCAGGGCTTCGCCCACCATGACGGCCTGCTGTGCCTTCAGGAAAAGCCCGAGCCACAGCAGCGGACGATGCTCGGCCTCGGCCCGCTCGACCTCCTTGAGCCGGGCGGACGAGGAGCGGTCCTCGTCCTTGTCCGGCCCGACGCGCTGTATCGCCCCGATGCCGCGCAGCAGCTTCCGCTCCACCTGGCGGACCCGTTGCTGGGCGTCGGTGAGGTAGTGCGTGATGCCCGGCCAGTCCACGTCCGAGACGGTGCCGGTGTCGTGCAGGGCCTGATAGGCGCCGGTGAGCCCAGAGAGATCGTTCTCGATGGCGGAGACGAGCTCGTCGACGAGATGGTCCTGAATGCCGCCGACAGCCTGCTGGACCTCGGTCAACTGCCGGGTGAGGTGCTCCAACTGCAGCTGCAGGGCAAGCGCACCCAACGCCGACCCGGCCGCGGCCGCAGCGGGCAGCGTCCGCATTCTCGTAAACGACAGATGCTTCGTGATCTGCCCCGATCCATTGCGCGTCACCGCGTAGATCGAACCGGCCCGGTCGAGGGTTTCTCCGTAGGCTCGAAGCATCTTCGCCGAATCCGCGGTGAGCCGCACGAGCTGCCCCGACGCCTTCCCGGCGCCGACCAGCCCCTGCAGAGCGGCGTTGCCAGCCAGCACAGCCCGCGCCATCTGCGGCGAGAACGCGGACAGCGGCTCGCCCACCGATTCGGCAGTAGCCTCATCGCCCAGCACCAGTGCGATGTCCGGACCGATCATCCAGGCGATGGCCTGGGGCGGCACGTCCCCTTCCTGCCCGCTGTCTCCTGGCTCGTTGTCCTCGATTGCCATCGCATTCCCCCTTGCGTGATCGCCGTGTCCGCTACCGCCGTGCGCCCTACCGCCGTGGTCGCGCCGCTCTGCCTCGGGTGGCCGCCGGTGGCCGCCAGCCGGTGAGGGTGTCGGCGGTGAGGGCGTGCCGGCCCATCGTCTCGGCGAGGAAGGCGTCGTAGACCTCGGCCGGTGAACCGTCGTACAGGGGATCGACGTCGTTGTGCCACTGTCGGACCCACGGCATCACCTCGCGCAGTCCGGCGAGAATCGGGGTGAGCCGTTCGGCGTCCCAGCCGTCGTTGTCCTGCCGCTCGACGATCAGCGTGGCCAGCGCCTGGGCCTGCTCGCGGTGATCCCAGCCGGCCCAGCCGATGAGCAGCGTCGGATCGTTGTCGGGCCCGGCCGGCGGGTAGGAGATGAACCGTTCCTTCGGGACGTCGAGCTTCCCGCGGGCCCGCCAGTAGGACGGCTTCCGGAAATCGGCCTGTGCATACTTCGGCGGGACGGGGATCGCGTCGCGGATCCGCTTCGCCGCCTCCGGGTCGGTCTCGGCGTCCTCGGCCCGCTGCTGGTCCCAGACGTCTTCCCAGTCGGCCCGCTTCGCCAGGCCGGAGTCCTTGTACCGCAGCGCGGCGAGGAACGGGACGTGCTCATTCTCGACGAGCCCGGCGACGACCTTCGCGAGGTCCTCCCCCGGCCGGTAGATCTCGGCGACGGAGACGAAGTCCGCGTCACCCGCCAGTTCGTCGGCGAGCCGCCCGGTGGTCCACAGCCGCGGCTGCATCATCCCGTCGACGTCGGCGAACCAGAACTCGCGCGCCTCCAGCCGATCGAGCAGCCAGTCCCGCAAGGCCTTGTCCTGCAGCTTGTCCCACCCCTCGGTGGCCCACCGCCGCTTGTACTCGGGCCGCTCGATCAGCCCGATGTTCCGATCCGCCTCCATGACCGCGATCCGCTTCTCCACCACCGCCCGATACTCCTCCGACCAGTGCTCCGGCACCTCCGTGATCGGCGTCGACCCATGCCGCTTGAACCACTCGGATGTCTCCTCCCCCGCCACGATCTTCCGCGCCAACACGATCTCGAACGCCCGCTCCCCCAACCGAACCTCCGGCACCTCCCCCATCGGCAGCGTCAGCTCCTCCGCCATCAACCCGTACTGCCGATACACCTGCCAATCCAACTCCTCCTGCAACGCCACCATCCGCCGCCGCGTCGCCTCCCACTCCTCCCGCGCCACCCCCAACCGCCCCCGCGTCGGCACCCCCTCCGCCGCCACCGCCCCCGGCCCCACCGCCATCACCCGCTGCCCCAACCCATCCAACTCCCGCCCCAGATCCAAAGGCATCTCCCCCGGCAGCGGAAATTCCTGCAGCTTTGTTCCGGTGAACTCGTAGAACTCCTCCCATTCGTCGCCACGCAACCCTTCATTGACACCACCATTTCCTTTTCCATGGCTGACCTGCTTGAGCCAGAAGCACGCCATCGAACTGTTCAGAACACCACATAGCCGCAGATGGTCCTCCTCCGAGGCATCCGCCGACAGTTTCAATACCGGAGCGGTTTGCTTGAACACCTTTCCACCCCGATCGAACATGAAGTGGTTATGGGTCGCCACAAACGGGAATGGTATACCATATCCGACAGCAAGCTTTTCGGGATAGATCTCCTGCCACTCATACCAGCACATCCCTTTCGCGAGCATAGGAGTGCCAAATCTTTTCCGTTTCGAGATGGCCGTTCTGTATGCAAAAAACAGCGAGGAGATGCGCGGAATATCCTCAAGGCTACAGACCGAGAAATCGTCACGGTATGGCCATATTGAGTCATCTGGGTCAGCAAGAACATAGTCGCGAATTGAGTTGCCAACGACCAATGGTCGCGTCTGCTCGATTCCGAGCCTGCGGGCAGCTCGACGACTAGGAAGAATATATAGGTCATCTTCGCCCGTAACCGCAGTGATACCAGCCGAGGTCAGGATTGACACCAGACGGGCGGGCGATGCCGCTTCGATCCGCTCTTGAAGATCAACAGCTCCCCCGCCCCCGAGATTCCATGGGGGTAGGTCGAAGTGGGTGCGTTCGACTTCGACAACGCTCACCCACTCACTCTCCGATCCCGGCCTATCCAGCTGATCTACAATAGCCCGCCACACAACTCCACGGCTCGCATCTTCAGGAGCCGACTGCTCGCCGCGGATACCCAGCACGGCGCGGATACTCGCTCCGCGGTGCCACCGGTTTTTCCTGCCGATCAGAATCACTGTCGGCGTGCCGTGACCAGGAATATATGCACCCGATGTGTCAATGACATGGGTCAGCTCCACACGTGAAGCAAAGAAGCTCTCAATGAGCGCCTTTCCAAATTCACGCTTCATGAAGGAATTTGCAGTTATCTGACCAATACGCCCCGCATGCCGACCCTCCAGGTTTGCGGGTATGGCCAGTTCAAAAAATCGCTGAGCAAACGGAACGGACAGCGCATATTTGCCGGAGCACGCGTCATACAACGAGCGGTAGAGCCCGTTGAGAGTTTTGTCTTTGACGGTGATGTACGGCGGGTTACCGACAACGACATGATAGCATCCTTCTTCAAGGATGTTAGGATGGTCGGCGAGATCTTCGGTGGCATAAGCGAACTCCGCGAGCTCGTCGCGGTTCTCACCGAATAGGTCGAGTTGGCGACTCTTGAGGAGTGAGTCACCAACAGCGACGTGAAGCGGAAATTCGTATCCATCCGCCGCCTTCAAGTTTTTCCATCCTGCGGAGCGCAGGGCTGCGAGAATTAGGCGGAACCTCGCGATCGCCGTCGCGTATGGGTTGATGTCGACACCGTGAATGGCGTCAAGGGCGAGGCGGACGCGCTCGTAGGTGTCGCGGTCGGGGGCGTTCTTTTCCCATTCGGCGAGGAGACGGTGGAAGGCGCCGAGGAGGAAGTGGCCGGAGCCGCAGGTGGGGTCGATGACCTTGACGACGTCGTAGCCGAATTCCTCGATGGCAGGGGTCAGGGTGAGGTCGAGGATGAACTCCTCGACGAACTCCGGGGTCTGAAGGAGGGCGTACTTCTTGCGAATGTCCTCGGAGAGGTCCTGGTAGAGGTCGCCGAGGAAGCGGGTGTCCCAGGTGTCGTCGGTGAAGTCGTGGATCAGGGTGCCGGTCTCGGTGCGGCGACGCCAGAAGGTGATGAGGTCCTTGGCGGCGTCGTGGGACAGCGGGATCTGGAAGAGGGCGTTGTGACGCTCGTCGAACAGGGCGGCGCCGACCGGCACCGCGGCGATCTCACCGAAGGCGGCCAGGAGCCAGTCGCGGGCGGTCTTGTCGGGGTTGCGGCGGTAGAACTCCTCGGTCCGCTCCTCCGCGAGGGTGAGCCGGGCGGTCGTCGGGCCGGCCAGGAACGGGTCGCCGATCAGTCCGTTGTCCTCGCAGAAGCGGACGAACACGGTCCCCAGCACCCAGGCGACCGCCGCCTGGGTGACCCGCTCCCCCAACCACGCCGACCAGGTCGCCGCAGTCCGGCCGACCTTGAACGCCCGGTCGTACTCCGCCCGCAGCCGTTCCCCAACCTCGGCAAGGTCGCTGACCTGCGCATTCAGGTCTTTTTCCAGCGCCTTCACCTGCCGCTGGGCGTCCTTCAGTAGCGCCAACCGATCAATCACAAAAGTCCCCCACCACGCAGCGATCCACGGACCCCAGACCACTCGTGGCCGCAGGCGTCCGGCGACAGCACATCCCGGCGAGCTTAATAGGAGATCGATTCAGTCCTGACGACTTCTACTTGATCGCCGTCAGCGTTGGCGGCTCGTCGCGTGTGGTTGTCTTACGCGAGGCGGCAGCGTGGGTTCAGCGCACAAGCTTGACCTCTCACAGCGAGAGACAAAATTCTCCCGGGACGTCGGCACGGACACGCTGAATATCTCCACGACGGAATCTGATGCCGAAGAATTTTGCAGGAGATCCTGATCTTGACAGTGTCGGCAGGTCGGGAGGCTATCGCGGGCTCCTGCACCAGGTTGGCACCGTGGCCTGGGATTTCATCAGGAAGCGCGGTTGTCAAGTCGCCTGTTTGTCTACGTCCGGTCGGCCCACGAGGGCGGCAGGGACATGTTCATGGCGGGTGAGGGTCGCGGGGCTGTAACCCCAGGGCTCTTTCATGTGTGCGATGTGACCGGTTGATGCCGTCCGTCGGGTGCGCGCTGTTCGTGGGTGTCTGTCGGGGTGGACACGGTGGGGGCACGTGTCGCTGGGACGAGGACAGGCACGCCGCT
>NZ_JCBATA010000129.1:0-4154 GCF_059816245.1 Frankia sp. RB5 | reverse complement strand
GGCCGTTCGCGCACCTGAGCACGACGAATCCCGACGGCAGCCCCCAGGTCACCGTCATCTGGGTCGGCCTGGACGGCGACGAGATCGTCAGCGGCCATATGGCCAGGTACGTGAAACTGCGCAACATGCGCGGCCGGCCGGCCCGTCTGCGCCGCCCGCCCAGGACGGTCGGCGCAGACGGGCCGGGCGGCGCGGGTCGGCACGGCCCGCACCCGATCGGGCGCCGAGACGGCACGGATGGGGGGTCTCCCGCCGCCGATACCACCCGGCGGCGGGTGATGGCCGCGTTCCGTCACCCGAGCGGACGCGATCCGAGAAACGAGATCCAGGCCACTAAACTCAGGTCTGGAGGGAACCGCCCGTGCGCAGGATGACGACTTCTTCGACCAGGCAGACGCCGAGTGGCCGGCCCGGGACGGCCGCTGGCCACCCGGCCGGGCGACCGGCGGCTCGGCCACGTCCTCGACTCCGGGAGGCCCGCGGATGAGGGTACCCGTGCGATCCCCACGTACCAGGGCGCGGCCATGGTGATCGCCGCGCCGCACACCGGTCCGCTGCGCTGCCCACGCTGCGCGTCCGCGGCCGTCCCCGGCGGCCGGTTCTGCTACAACTGCGGCCTGGAGTTCAGCTCCGCGGAGGCTCCCGCCTCCGACGCGCCGGAACGCCGGGTCGTGACCGTCCTGTTCGGTGACCTGTCCGACTTCACCGGTTGGGCGGAGGACCGCGACCCCGAGCGGGTCGGCGAGATGACCGACCGGGTGCTCGCCGCGCTCGCCCGCGAGATCGACGAGGTCGGCGGGCGTGTCGACAACCTCGCCGGCGACGGGATCATGGCCGTCTTCGGCGCGCCGACCGCCCATGAGGACGATCCGGAACGCGCCGTGCGGGCCGCGACCGCGATGCAGGAGACGGTCCGCCGGCTGGTCCAGGAGACCGCCGGCGACAGCGCCCAGGGGCGTCTGGGCCTGCGGGTCGGGCTCAACACCGGTGAGGTCCTCGCCGGGGTCCAGGCCGCGCTGTCCTACACCGTCATCGGCGACACGGTGAACACCGCCGCCCGGCTGTCCGCGGCCGCCTCGATCGGCACCGTCTACGCGGGCCGGTCCACCGTGCTCGCGACCAGGTCGGTGGCGAGCTGGCGAGAACTGCCCGACCTCGTGCTCAAGGGCAAGCGGGAGCCCGTACCGGCCTACGAGCTGATCAGCCTGCGCCCGTCCAACGTGGCCCGCCCCGGGCTCGCCGACGACGCGCCGTTCCTCGGCCGGGAGGCCGAGCTCGACGAGTTGAGGGCCCTGTTCGACGAGGTGGTGACCCGGCGCGCCCCCCAGGTCGCCCTGCTGGTCGGCGAGGCCGGAATCGGCAAGACCCGGCTGGCCAGTGAGCTGGCGAGCCGGGCCGCGCAGACCCCGGGCACGGTCGTGCTGTGGGGCCGCACGGTCCGCCACGGTGACGGCCGCGGGCTCGCCCCGCTGGTCGATGTCGTCCGCAACGCCTGCGGCATCACCGACGGCGACTCGCTCGACCGGGTGGCCGACCGGGTGCGCGCCACGGTGGCGGGCCTCACCCATCCGATCACCGGCACCCGGCTGCCCGCCGGCATCGCCGACCGGTTACTGCTGCTGCTCGGGGTGCCGCTCGACCGGCGCTCCACCGGTGTTCCGGCCGCGACCCCCGGTGACCCGGCGGCCCGCGCCTCGCATGTCGAGGAGGCCGAGGCCCGGGCGGTCGAGGCGACGGTGGAGGCGGTCGCGCTGCTGCTCAGCGCGCGGGCCCGCTCAGGTCCCATCCTGGTCGTGATCGACGACCTGGAGTGGGCGACAAGCCAGCTCAGCAACGCGATGAGCCGGCTCGCGTCGCGGCTGTCCGGGCCGGTGCTGCTGGTCCTGCTCGACCGGGCCGGGCCCCGGCTGACCTCGCTGCCGCAGATGCGCCGCATCGATCTCGCGCCGCTGAGCGTGGAGGCGTCCGGCCTGCTCCTGCAGAGCCACCTGCGCGGGCGCACGCTGGAGCCGCAGACCCGCACCGACCTGCTCGCCCGGGTGCACGGCAACCCGTTCTTCCTGGTCGAGCTGCTCAACCTGCTCATCGACCGACGCCTGCTGCACCCGGCACGCCCCGACTCCGCGACGGCCCCGGACGGCAACGCCGACGCGGACGGGCAGGCCGAACTCGTGCTGGACGGATCGCTCGCCGAGACCCCGCTGCCCGCCGGCGTCCAGTCGGTACTCGCCGCCCGCATCGATGATCTCGACCCGGTCGCCAAGGCGGTGCTGCGGGCGGCCGCCGTGCTCGGCCGGCGGTTCCCCGCCGAGGCGCTGCCCATGGTCGACGAGCGGCCCGCCGACGAGGTGACCCGCGCGTTGGACGTCCTAACCGAACGTCAGCTCGTCCGCCCGCCGCGGGCCAGCGAGACCCGCTGGCGCTTCGTGCACCCGATGGCCCGCGACGTCGCCTACGCCGGGCTGCCGAAGGTCGAGCGTGCCCGGCGGCACGCCACGGCGGCCCGCTGGGGTGTCACGGCGATGATCGGCACGTCGCGCTCGGTGTCGACCTTCGTGGCCAGCCACGCACTGCGGGCGTACGAGCTGGCCGCGTCGATGGGCCTCGCCCCCGGCGACCCGGCATGGACGTCGCGGATGTCCGGTTTCCACGCGCACGTGCGGCTGGCCCGCGCGGCGCTGGCCCGCGACGACCATCGGGCCGCCGCCGAACTGCTCGCCAACGCCCGCCGGCTCGGGCGGGACATGATCGATCGCAAGGAGGACAACACCGTCCGGGTGCTGCACGCCGAGGCTCTCGTCGCGCTGCGCCAGCTGGACGAGGCCGGGCGCACGCTGCGCCCGGCGCTGCGGGCGGAGGCCCCGGCCCGGCGCGCGGCCGCCTTCTCGGTGCTCGGTGAGCTGCGCCAGAAGCAGGGCCGGCCGGAGGAGGCCGCGCAGTGCCTGCTCACCGCCCTCGACTCGGCCCGCCAGGCGGGCGACGAGCGGGCCACCGCGGCGGCGCTGCGCCGGCTGGGCATGCTCGAGTACAACGCCGGCCGGATCAGCGCCGCCGAGGAGCGCTACCAGGACGCCCTCGCCATCGCCCGGCAGGTCGACGACCCGCGCGGCATCGGCTGGGCGCTGCAGCACCTGGCCTGGAACGCCACCACCCGGGGCGACTACCCGCGAGCCGAACGGACGCTACGCGAGGCCTCGACCGTCTTCGAGCGGTTGGAGGACACCGGCGGGCTGGGCTGGTGCCGGGGCACCGAGGCGCTGGTGCTGCTGCTGTCCGGCCAGCTCACTCGGGCGCGCAAGCTCACCCGTGAGCTGATCGAGCTCGCCGGCTCGGTGGGCGAGCAGTGGGGGATGGCGGTGTGCCTGACAATCGGCGCGATCGCGGCCGCTGAACTCGGCGACATCACCACCGCCGAGGCGCACGCGGCCCGGGCCACCGAGCTGTTCGAGTCTTCCGGGGACACCTGGGGATCCATGCTCGTGCTGGTCGCGAGGGGTCTCGCGGCCCGCGGTGCGGGCGAGCCGGCGCGCGGCGCGCGGTACCTGACCGAGGCCTGCGAACAGGCGGCCGAACGGGGCCAGGTGGTCGTCGGCGCCCTGGCCCGGGTGCTGCTCGGCCTGACCCTGCTCGACGCCGGCGAGGTGGACCAGGCCGAGCAGGCCGCCGAGGCGGCGCTGCGGGACCTGGACAGCCTCGAGCTGCGACCCCACGCCCAGCTGGGGGCGAAGGTCCTCGTCGCACAGATCGCCAGGGCCCGCGGGCGGATCGACGCCGCGCGTGACCTGCTGCGCGAGGCGCTGGCGGCCAGCGAGCCGGCGACCCTGATGTTCCCCCGGCGCCAGGCCTACGCGCACCTCGCCGGCATCCTGCTGGACGGTGGCTCGCCGGTCGAGGCGCTGGAGGTCGCACGGCAGGCGGTCGCGGTCGACGCCGAGGACGTGCGGGCCACGGTACTGGGCTACCGGGCGCTGGGCACGGCGCTCGTCGCGAACGGCGAGCTGGAGGCCGGCAGGGGGGCCTACCTACGGGCGCTGGCGGCGGCGACGGCGACCGGGGCCGTCAGCGAGGCACCGCAGACCCGCCGGCTGCTGGCCGGCCTGCCGCCGAGCGGCGGCTCGGCGCCCGCCGCGGGCCCGGCGGGCAGATCGGACGAG